>CAZTRR010000041.1:0-16997 GCA_964616785.1 uncultured Dehalococcoidales bacterium | reverse complement strand
CCCTGGTCTATACTGACCGCCGTGGCATCGGACACGCTCCAGTTAAGCGTCGAAGACTCGCCCGAAGTGATACTCCCCGGGCTAGCGTCAAAGGAGCTCACAACCGGTGGTCGACTGGTCACCACTGGACCAGCAGGTAGACATCCGGCGGTCATCATTAAGAACGCCACTACTGGAAGCCTGAGCTTCTTCACGTCACTACCTCTAGCTGAAATCCGTCCTGCGAGCAGTCGGATGTCAACTAACATGTCACTCAGAAGGAATGTGCCGCCTTGTGCTCATGCGGATGCCTGTCACCAGTCGGTAAGCATCGCCGATTTCGGGCAGAGCCTGTTCCTGCACTCGCCGACCCTCAGTAGCCCCATGTAACATAACCGCAGACACCTGCCGGCATCTCTCCTCACACACCCAGCTGGCAAGCCCCCCAACGCGGCCTAGTCCTCGTAAGTAACAACAAGCTTGGGGCTGGTCAGTCGCAAGGCATCGATTTTGCCATTCCAGTCAGTCTGCTTTTCAAACTGCAGCCGCACCTGAAAGCGTGAGTTTCCAGCATCTACCCTCGTCTGCAGCTTACTGATCAATGCTGAATTGCTCAAGGGGCCGGTTGGCGGTGAAGAAAGAGAATAGGTTGTCATAGCGCCACCTGGGAAGCCTGAGGTAAAGTCGCCAGGTCCCAGAGTCCCGTACTGGTCGTTATAGACACGCAGCTTACCAAGGTTCGTAAATGGAATGCCTAGCTTATCGAAGCTGTTTACATTAAGAGAAGCCGACTCAATGGAAGCGCCCGCCGGTATGCCTGAAATATCAAAACTCAGGAAGGCTTGCCGTGCCTTATTGTGCTGGTCATCTCCGACAATAACGTCATCGGTAAAAGGCCCAGGTGCCCCTTGCCTGACATTACCATCTTCCCCAGGTATGGAATGGAGCGTCACAGTATGCTCGGACACTGTCTCGGCCTCTTCCTCAGACTCTGTCTCGGCCTCTGCCTCAGATTCGGCTTCAGAACCAGAACTGACCATCACCTGAGCGGTGGCGGTTGCACTTCCAGCGTCATTGCTAGCTGTCAGCGTATAAGTGGTGGTGGCGCTCGGAGATACCACCCTGGTGCCGGACAGCGCCACATTGCCTACTCCCTGGTCTATACTGACCGCCGTGGCATTCGACACACTCCAGCTAAGCGTCGATGAGTCCCCCGAAGCGATGCTCCCGGGACTGGCGTCAAAGGATTCCACGACCGGCGTCTCACCACCACCCGTTGGTAGACAACCGGCCATCATTACCAGAATGATTGGTAGCGATACCAATAGCTTTTTTATCTAAAACCTCCTAATCTAACTTCAATTGTCAGACCTTCTCTAAGGACTGGTATACGTGACTATCAGTTTGGGGTCACCCCCGGGGGTCTTCTTCCACTGCACATAATCATCATCCCCGTTGTTGTCGGTGTCCGTTGTGTTGAATTGCAGCCTCAACTGAAACCTGTCCTCCCCTACTTCCGCTTGCAGGGCATCCCTTACATCTGGGTCACTCTCCGCCACAACCTGGCCCGCGTCACAGTACCTTATTTTAGCCCCGGAAGGCCAACCGGCGAAGTAGTCGCCAGCATCCAAGTCGCCATAGTCCTGAACGTATCCCCTCACGCAACCGAGATCGCCAAAGGGGTCTCCCTCAATCCAGTAGTAGGGGAAATCGACTATTACCTCTGTTATCGTAACTCCTGCAGGGATGCCGGATATGTCAAAACTGAGAAACCCCTGAAGTGAATGGTTGTCATCATCATCACCTACATGCACGAACTTGCTGGACCCACCCACTACCTCACCACTGTCCAGTACGTAGCCACTCTCAGAGACCACGATGCCAATCGTCACCGTGTGCTCCCCCGGTGGCACCACGGGTGGCTCAACATCAAAGCTCCTAGGCGCCGACCAGTCGCTCCACAGCCCGGCGTTGTTCTGTGCCCTCACCTTCCATGTCCACCCAAGGCAATTTGGCCCGCTAATAGTGCCGCCGGTGGGGGCTTCAGTCCAGCCGGAGCCCTCCGTCGTCTCATCTATCTTTGGCAATGGCGCGCCACCCAATTTCACGTAGATTTGGTAATGTCCTATGCCGCTTTCCGTGTCCAACGAATCTTCCCAGTCAAAGAACCACGGCGCAGCAGTCGGCTGCGGTAAGACAGCCCCTTCAGCCGGAGATACCAGCACCGGCACGCTTGGCGGAGTAGCATCTTCTCCTGCTTCCCCGATAACTACAACCTGGATGGTAACACTGGACCATCCCGCCGCGTTGGTAGCCGTCAGAGTATAGTTGCTGGTTGCATCAGGCGAAACGCAAACGCTCCCCGTTGAGCCAACGCTGTCTATCCCTTGATCGATGTCGACTGTGGTAGCACCGGAAACGCTCCAGCTGAGCGCTGAAGAGGCACCACCAGCGATAGCCCACGGGTCGGCGGTGAAGGAATTAACAACTGGCAAACCTGCAGATGATGGTGACGCCGCTGAGACTACCACCTGGGTTGTGGCGGTAGCGCTTCCAGCCTCATTGGTAGCCGTCAGGGTATACGTAGTTGTAGCGGCCGGAGATACTGCCATGGTTCCTTCCAGGGCCACATCACCTATCGCCTGGTCTATACTGGCAGTCGTAGCACCGGAAACACTCCAGCTAAGCGTTGAAGACCCTCCAAAGGAAATGGTCCCAGGGCTGGCACCAAAGGAGCCTACTACTGGCGCGTTGGCAGCGTCACCAGAAACCGTAACGCCAGTGCGAACCTCGTCCGACCAGTCGCCATTGTTGTCCTGAACCTTGAAATAGACGACATGGGCTCCCGCCGACAGAGACGCGGCCTTAAAAGTCGCCGTGGTACCCAGGTCGCCATCTACATCCGACCGCCATCTATAAGCAACAACGTCGCCATCAGGGTCAGTACCGTGGCCTTGGAAAGAAACTGTCTCCCCGACAGAAGCGTCGGCCGGCGATATTGAATCTATATAGGCGGCCGGCGGTTGATTGCCACCGGATAGACTACCAGGTAAACAGGTACAACCGACAGTCATCCCCAGAATCACAAAGACTGGAATTAGTGCGCTTTTCATACTCTCGCCTCCAAACAGCACTCAGGTTGCGGACAGCATACCCCTTGCGCGTAGACTCCTAATATAGCGTAAAGCACAGTGAAGCTATAAGCAATAGGTAGTTAGTATTGTAAAGGGTAGTAATATGGTACTAATTGAGCCTAGGACGCACGGGAGCAGCTACAAGACTGAGCAAGCAGCAACCCGCTCATCACGCAGTAACGCCCGTAACGAAGCGCGACTTAGCAAGGTACCTGGTAAACCCGTGGTTCTGGCGTCGGAGGGATTTATCAGATCACGTGGACTCGAAGCGGGGAAAACCAACTGGAGAAAGGACAATCACACTGACCAAGCGAACGAGATGTGCCACAAGCTCTCGGGCATTCTGGTCATTAGAACCTATCGCGCCAAGCTAGAAGAGGTATGGCCTCTTGCCAACCTTGGCTCTTTGCGGCCGGATTACCTTAGCCTCTAACCAGATTGCTCAGCCCCGAAGCGCCAAGCCCAGCGCCGCTACCCTTGACAAAGAAGTCGGTTCGCCTTCCCTAGTGCGCAGGCAGGGAAAAGGCCTCCGTTTCCTGAATCAATCGTGGTACTCGATATCCAGCTTGGCTTGGCCCGATCCCAATGCTAAGTAGTCAGGCTCTTGATTGAAGTACTTGTCCTTTTCGAACTGCAGTCGAATTTGGAAACGACTCCTGCCAGCATCGACCTGTTCCTGAACCGCGTCAGTCAGCAGATCAGATGCAAGAGACTTGCTAGGTGTTCCTGAAACCGCACACAACACGCCAGTTGCAGGACCAACCACAAAATCGTCGCTATCTAGAACACCATACTGGTCACTGCAAACACGCATTGTGCCAAGATGAACAAATGGATTACCGAATGTAGTATAACTGGTCAAATCAAGAGAAGCAGACACAACAGTCACACCGCTGGGTATCATCGAGATATCGAAACTCAAGAAGGCCTGCATGGCAACGTCTGAACGTACAGGGGTGACATCCCCAACATTCGGCTCGCTACTTACATATCCATCTCGCCTTACATGACCATCCTCTGCGGCGATGGAGAATAGCTCCACCGTGTACGTTGGCACCGTAGCAACCGAAACCTGTGCTGTGGAGGTAATACTTCCCGTCTCATTCGTAGCCGTCAGCACATAAGTCGTGGTGGCAGTAGGGCTCACTACCCTGTTTCCGGTCAGAGCTACATCGCCTATATGTGGGTCGATTCTGACCGCTGACGCACCCGAGACATTCCAGTACAGAGTTGAGGATTCTCCCTCAACAACACTTGGCGGGTCGGCCTCAAACAAGTTCAACACCGGCAGCACAATCCCGCTGGGGAGGACGATGACGTGACAGGGAATCTGCTTCGACCAGTCTCCACTGTCATCTTGAACGCTAAACCAGACAGTATGTGTGCCTTCTGATAGAGACGAGGCCTCGAAAGTCGGCGAAGTACTTATCTGCCCATCGATGCTCGACCGCCACCTATAAGCGGCCACGCTGCCGTCAGGGTCGATGCCGTGGCCCGTGAAAGCCACCGTTTCCCCAGGGGAAACTTGGCTCGGCGATACCGAATCTATGTAGGCAGTCGGCAGTTCATTGGCAGGCGTCGCAGCAGGCAGACAGCCGGCAGCCAGCGTCAAAATGACCAAGACTGCAAATAACGACTTCTTCATATTTTCACCTCCCAATTAGACTCAGATTGTCAGAATCCACTATCATAACAGCCGTTTGCGAACCTGTTCCCCGGAATCGTCTCCCTTCGACTGGCATTCCGCCGACGACATACCGGAGTTTGAATGCACCTCTCCTTCTCTCCTGGTGCCCGCGTCCGGCCTCACTTCTCATCACGCAGGCCCGGTTCAATCTGTTAACCGGCTTCTTGTCTTCTCCATAACCTTTGCCATGGTCTCGCCAGCCTTTGCCGCGATGGCCACGGTAGCCTCAGAATCCATCGGCGTGGAGCTAAGGTTGATAATAACCAGCTTAGCCCCCGCTTCTTTGGCATACATAGGCATGTAGGCTGCCGGATAGACAACCAGCGTAGAGCCAATGACAATAAAGAGGTCGCAGCGACGGGAATGATGGATAGAGTCATTCAATGTCTTCTGTGGCAACGCCTCACCAAAGAAGACAGCGTCCGGCTTCAGGATACCATGGCAGAGCTCGCAATCAGGGACTTCTTCTTGCACTAGCCTGGGGAGGATGTCCTCCGTGGGGAAGCAAGCGTCGCAACTCATACATCTAACCCGTTTCATGTTGCCATGCAGTTCAAAAACCTTCTCTGGAGAGTTCCCTGCCTTCTGGTGCAGATTGTCTATATTCTGGGTGATAACACATTCCAACTTGCCCAGCCTTTCCAACTCTGCGATAGCATGGTGAGCTTCATTGGGCTCGGCATCTTTCAGAAGACTCCCTTCGGAGAGCATCTGCCACTGCATTCTCCGAGTCTCACGACTACTCATGAACTTCTGGATAGTGAAATCATCAGGGTCAAACCGGCTCCAGATTCCACCAGGGCTGCGGAAGTCAGGTATCCCCGACTCCGTGCTCACGCCAGCCCCAGTAAAGACGACGACCTTATTTGCCTGAAGAATCAGGTCCGCCACCTTGTCGGCCAGATAGTCCAAATCGTTGGTGCCCATGGCTCTTGCCCTCCGTCTCTACACCACAAAGCAAATAGTAATTCGACTTGACCCCAATGTCAAGGCGTCTCGCCCCACCATATCATAGACATAGCCTCAGGTTGTCGCTATACTACTGCCAGCCTACCTTATCCGACGAGCAGGAGCAATGACGTCAAATAGGCAGAACATGGCAACGTTCCTTCAAACCCGGCTGGATACTAAATTCGTGGGGCAGACCATTCACTACTATCATAGCCTTGCATCGACTATGGAGGCAGCCAAAAAGGCAGCTGGAGAGGGGGCTGCCGAGGGGACTGTCATCATCGCTGACGAGCAGACGTCGGGCAGAGGGCGCCAAGGTAGGACCTGGCTATCACCCAAAGGCAGTCTCGCAATGTCCATCATCCTTCGGCCGTCTGTGGACAATCTACCACAACTGGTCATGATAGCTGCCCTGGCTGTAGTCCGAGCTATCAGGAAAGTTGCTGGTCTTGAGGCACAAATCAAGTGGCCGAACGACGTACTGATTAAAGGGAAAAAGGTCTGCGGTATTCTAATCGAAAGCGAGGTCAAGGGTGATAGGGTGAATGCCGCCATCATAGGCATAGGAATCAACGTGAACCTCAATCCTCTGGCCTTCCCTGAGATTTCAACCTTAGCTACCAGCCTATCACACGAGTTGGGAGAAGAAATACCAAGAGATAAGCTTACTGGTATCCTATTGTGTGAACTGGAGCAGCTATATCTGGAAGCTCAAGCTGGAGCACCCGTGCATGAAGAATGGCGAGCACACATGGAGACCCTGGGCAAGTCGATACAGGTCAGAACCGGACAGTCGGTGGAGCGAGGTATAGCTGAGGCAGTGACCGAAAATGGCAACCTCATTTTGCGCCGCGCCGACCGTAGCTTCGCGGAGATCCTGGCTGGCGATGTGACCGTAGTGAAAGACTAACGAAACCCCTGCCCTCTGACGAAGGCAGGGGCAACAGCTCAACTACTTCTTCTTCTCAGGACCTATCTCGCCCAGAAAAGGCTTAATCAGCTCTATCGGCAAAGGAAACACTATTGTATTAGTCCGCTCGGTAGAAATCGTACCCAGAGTCTGGAGGTAGCGCAGTTGGAGGGCCGAAGGTTGACTGGCAATGACCTTCGCCGCATCGGCCAATTTCTGCGCAGCTTCGTATTCGCCTTGAGCATGGACAACCTTGGCTCGCCTTTCCCGTTCAGCTTCAGCCTGCGCTGCCATAGCCCGCTGCATTGTGTCAGGCAACTCAACATCTCTGACCTCTACCATGCTTACCTTTATGCCCCACGGCTCCGTTCCTTCATCAATGAGTGACTGCAACTTCTCATTGATCTTATCTCGATGAGCAAGTAAGTCCTCAAGGTCAGATTGCCCCACAACATTGCGCAAGGTCGTTTGCGACAGTAGAGAAGTCGCTCTGACATATTGCTCCACGTTGAGCACAGCGTCTTCAGGCTTCATGACTCGGAAATAGACCACGGCGTCTACCTTAACAGTGACCGTATCCATAGTAATGCATTCCTGGGTTGGAACATCCATGGTGACCACACGGAGGTCAATCTTCACCATCGTTTCAATAAATGGAATCAAGAAGATGATCCCTGGCCCCCGGAGGCCGACATACCGCCCCAGGCGAAAGATTACGCCACGCTCATACTCCTTGACAATCTTAATGGCGGCCGTGAGCAATATGAATGCTACTATGACAATAGCGACAATAAGAATTAAGTCCATCATTTCCTCCCCTTGGTTTTCTTCCTGGTTACTACCAGCTTTAGTCCGTCGACCTCAGTTACTATCACCTCCTCTCCTGGCTCTGCCCTACCGCTGTCAATCCTGGCTATCCAGTGTTCGCCCTCGACTAGAACCGTGCCCTTGGGGTCGAGGGGTGTCAGGGCCTCAGCAACTTTGCCTGCTAGCCCTTCAACACCTGTAGTTACCTTCCGCCTCTGGCCTCGAACGATGGCCCAGATGACAGGAATACACAGAGCAATCACGACAATGACTACCCCGACAACTAAGCCGCCATCTATATCTATGTCCAATCTATCTCCAGCCGTAGTGACCTGTGACCTCACGAAACAAGCAGGCCACAAGCCATATAAGTAAACGTACCGGGCACCAGTATACCACAAGTGGGCGCAGAAATCTTCAGCCCCTCTTCTTAGCTTTCTTCTTAGTTACTACCAGCTTCAACTCCTCGACCTTAGTTACTGTCACATCCTCCCCCGGCTCCACCTTGCCACTGTCAACCCTGGCTGCCCAGAGTTCGCCTTCGACCAGTACTGTACCCTTAGGAGCGAGAGCTGTACGAGCTACACCCACTGTGCCTATTATCCCTTCAGCACCGGTGGCAACTCTGCGCCTCTGCCCTCGAACCACGGCACCGAGCACAAAAACAAGGAAAGCAGCTATGACAATGCTCACCCCGGCAACTAGGCCCATGTTTATCTGCAGCGGACTATGGCTGAACAGAACAAGAGAGCCAGCAACCATACTAGCGATTCCACCAGCCGTCAGTATACCAAACGTCGGAGTATAAACCTCTGCGACAAACATCGCGAAGGCAAGCAGTATGAACAATACCCCAGCCCAGTAAGCATTGAGCACACCCAGGGAATAGAAGGCCAGCAACAGGCTTATCCCCCCAGCCACTCCAGGGAATATCATCCCTGGATTTGAAATCTCCGTAATTAGCCCTATTGTAGCCAGACTCATCAGGATATAGGCAATATTCGGGTCGCTGATGACGTGCAAGAACCGCTCAATGCCATTCATTTCATTCCTATTCATCACATAAACGTTAGCATCTATGATGACCTTCTCGCCATTGGCCAGGGTCACTTCCCTGCCGTTGATCTGGCTAATGACGCTTTCCAGGTCATCAGCCTGGAAGTCAATAAGGTTGGCTTCCAATGCCTCGTCAGCAGTGAATGACTTGCTTTCTGTGACTGCCAATTCAGCTTCATTGGGATCACGCCCGCGTTTCTCAGCAATGCTCCTGATCCAAGCACTCGTATGCTCAGTCACCTTCTTTGCCATCTCTTCGGGCATTTCTTCACCAACGGTCACCGGGTGAGCTGCCCCGATGGTGGTTCCTGGGGCCATAACCGCTACATCGGCGGCTATAGTGATGAAAGTACCCGCTGAAGCTGCCCAGCTACCATGCGGCGAAACGTAGACTATAATCGGTACCTTAGCGCTCATAATCCGCTGGACAATCTCTTCTGTTGAATCAAGAAGCCCTCCTGGTGTATCCAGTTCAATAATACAGGCGCCACTGCCTTTAGACTCAGCCTCACTAATACCACGCTCGATGTAATCAGCTACTACCGGCACAATCGTGCCATCAATCTGCAGCACTTCGATGTTGGCCGAGCCAGCGTTGGCCCCACCGGAGACAAGCGCCGCAGCTATCAGGCAACCCAGAAGGGACACATAGCCGAACCTGAGTGCAACTCTGAACATTGCTACCAACCTCAGCCTAATTATAGTCGAGACGGCAGTCAACGGCAACTCCAGATTGAAGGGGGAATTGGATTGTTGTAGAATAGGCCAACCTGACCAAGGTGTGAGAGCATGACAGATCACAAATGCAAAGGCGCTCGAGATCTGCTCCCCGGAGATACGCAACGGTTTCGCCACATAGAAGATGCGTTTCGACAGTCTTGCCTCAGTTGGGGGTACCAGGAGGTGAGAACGCCAACTCTGGAGTACCTGCATTTGTTCACGGCGGCGGGGACGCTCACTCCGAATATGCTGAGCAGAGTGTATTCTTTTCTTGACTGGGACGGCTGGAGCGGAGAGAGGGTGGTGCTAAGACCAGACGGCACCATCCCCGTCGCCAGGCTCTACACAGAAAATATGGGGCAGGAGGACATAGCCAGGCTGTTCTACGTCACCAGTGTCTTCGCCTTCGAGGAGACAGGTAAAGAGAATAGGGAGCGGTGGCAATGTGGAGTCGAGTTTCTGGGTAATGCCAAACCAACAGCGGACGTGGAATTGATCCTGCTCGCCGCCGAAATTATGCGCAATTTGGGTATCGCTGGTCTTGAAATACGGCTGTCTCACGCCGGTGTGCTCAAGGCTTTGCTCAAAGAGCTAGAGCTAGATCCTGGCGAAAAGGCCAGATTGCTGACTCAGATTCTGGACGGCAACTGGCAGGTGCTGACACAGACAGGGTCGAGCAATTCCGATGCCAACAGACTGCTGTCATTGCTCCTCGACTTGAGAGGAAGATCAAGCGGTTTCCTGGAGAATCTGAAAGCTCTGCCTCGGCTTTCCTTTGATTTGAAGTCTGAGCTTGACAACTTCGGCGAAGTTGCCAGCCTTCTCGATGCTCTAGGTTGCAATTACCAGATTGATATCACGTCTACTCGAGGTTTCGAATACTACACTGGACTTTGCTTCCAGCTTCTTATCAAGGAAGACAAGATAGGCAGCGGCGGTAGATATGACGATCTTGTCCCTCTCATAGGCGGCAAGAGTACCCCAGCCTGCGGTTTTGCGCTCTACCTCGACCCACTCATGCGTTTGGTTCAGCCTGACGCCCAGCAGAAGCCAGCGGAGAGAATCCTGGTCAGGAGCGAGACTAAGACATCAGCCACAATGAAGGCCGGTTTTGAGTTGGCCCAGTCACTCCGCGAAGCTGGCCATGTAGTTGAGCTCGACTTCAGCGGCCGCCAGCCAAATCCGCGCTGGCTGGTTACTATCCAAGAGAAACCATCACCCTTTATTGTCACCGACCAAGTCCGAAACCAGAAAAGGGAGACATCTGCAGTAGCCGAAGTCATCAACATAATAGGAGGCTTGGCATAACTTGCTAACTGGACGTCAGCCAGATTGCGTCAAGCTAGCTCTACCGAAGGGAAGACTTCTGCCAGCTACCGCATGCTTGTTGACTGAAATGGGGCTGGAATTCGATGGCTACACTCAAGATACCCGGACTTATCGGCTCCGGTCAATACAATTCCCTCACGTCTCGGCCAAGATGTTCCAAGAAAGAGACATCCCTATTCAGGTGGCCGTAGGCAACTATGACTTGGGCATCTGTAGCTCGGACTGGCTTGAAGAACTCCTGGCTCGATACCCAGCCAGCGCCCTGGTCAGCGTACTCGACCTGGAGTATAACAAAGGCAATCTGTATATGGCGGCTAGTCAGCATGGAGACACATCCAGCCTTCGGGAATTGCCAGCCAAGCAAGATAGTTGGCGCATAGTGACGGAGTATCCCAATCTGGCAGAGGCCTTAGCTTTGAGTCTCAGACTGAGGAGGTTCAGGGTGTTTCCCGTATGGGGGGCTGCTGAAGTCTACCCACCAGAGAACGCCGACCTGATTTTGCTGTGGGGAAGAGATGAATCGGAAATAAGGTCTCAGAGCTTGGTGCCGCTGACTACCTTCCGTTCTACCAGTGCCTTTCTCATCGCCAATCAAGAGAGCTGGCAAGCCAAGAACGTTGGCCAAGTCATAGCGCAATTCAGCCGCGGCCTTGGGATGAGAGTCAAACCGTGGTTGCAACTGAAGCGAAAACCAGCCAAGAGCGTAGGCAGATTCTATCCTGACTTCAGCGAGGAAAAAGTCCGGCTCGCTGTACCGGACGGACATCAGCAAGCACCAGCTTCGGAATTCCTCAGTAGAGCCGGCCTTGAACTGCAAGGCTATTCTGGCGGCACACCCAATCGGCGGCCAAGCTTGAACCTCGATTGGGTGAATGTCAAGGTAATCAGGCCTCAAGACATGCCGCTCCAAGTAGCTAACGGCAGTTTCGACCTGGCCATAACCGGCAAAGATTGGCTCCTGGACCATCTGTACCGCTTCCCCTCAAGCCCGGTTACGGAGCTCGTCGAGCTTGGCTTCGGTGAAGTGAAAGTGGTGGCAGTCGTTAGCCGGGACTCGCCTGCGGCCACTATCAACGATTTGAAGGAGTTCCTACAAGCCGAGCGAGCATCACCGCTCAGAGTTGCCTCGGAATACGTCAACATCGCTGACAAATATCTTCGCGATAACCATGCTAGTCGGTATAAGTTGATTCCCACGTGGGGAGCAAGTGAGGCCTTCTTGCCAGAAGATGCTGACCTCCTCATTGAGAACACGCAGACCGGTAAGACCTTAGCCAAGCACAACCTTAAGACCCTGGACACCCTTTTTCAGTCTACCGCTTGCCTTGTCGGCAATAAGTCCAGCCTGGAGTCCTCCGCCAAGAGAAAGAAAATCGCCTCTCTGGTCAAAATCCTTCACCAGACGGCCGAGGCTAATCACCATGAATATCATTGAAGGTTTTCACCAGGCAAGAGCATTGCTGACCAGAGAGAGCCCGTTTGCACTGTCTCTACCTTCGCCCAGGCCGGAAGACGAGACACCAGAGGACAAGCTTTCGACTGACCAAATCGTCACACGCATAATCACTGACGTGCGCGATAAAGGCGACAAAGCTATTCTTAGCTACACGGAGAAACTGGACAGAGTTAGACTTGGCTCGCTTGAGGTAACACAGAACGAGATTTCAGCCGCCTATCAAAACTTAGATAAGAAGTTGATCGAGGCGCTCGAGCTGGCCGCGAACAGAATCCATGCGTTCCATTCCGTCTGCAAACAACGCCTTGAATCTAGCTTTCTCAGCCATGGTCTGGGTCGACAGGTCAGCCCGCTACACAGGGTCGGCATCTACGTGCCTGGTGGAACCGCTGCCTATCCCTCCACGGTGCTAATGACAGCCGTCCCAGCCCGAGTAGCTGGAGTCAACGAAATCATCGTGGCTACCCCACCTCAGGAAGATGGCACAATTTGGGCGCCAACACTTGCGGCGGCTGACATCGCCAAGGTGAATCGCGTCTTCAAGATAGGCGGGGCCCAGGCCATTGCTGCCCTAGCTTTCGGCACTGAAACCGTACCGAAGGTAGACAAAATCTGCGGTCCGGGCAATGCTTTTGTGGTTGCGGCTAAGAGAATGGTCTATGGAATAGTGGGTATCGAGAGCCTTCCGGGGCCTAGCGAGGTGGTAATTGTGGCTGATGACACTGCTAATGCCTCGTTCTGTGCTGCCGACCTCATAGCCCAAGCGGAACACGATCCTCTGGCTTCGGCGATTCTCATTACCACCTCCTCCGAGTTGGCCAGCAACGTGGATAGTGAAGTCAAGCTCCAGCTGGGCAAGCTGGAACGGCGGACTACTGCTGCGCAAGCCATAAACTCCAGTGGTATGATAATCCTAGTCGACAGTCCAGATGACGCTATCGAGTTAGTCAACCTCTATGCCCCAGAACACGTATCGCTAATGCTACGCAATGCCAGCGCCTATGTCGAGAAAATCCGTAACGCCGGCTGTATTTTTGTCGGCGGCAGCTCCCCGGTAGCCCTAGGTGATTATGTTGCCGGGCCAAGTCACGTTCTGCCCACGGGAGGCAGCGCCCGCTTCAGTTCCCCCCTCAACGTTGAGGATTTCCTCAAGGTCGCAAATATTGTCGCCTTGAATGAAACCGACGCAAGGGAACTGGGGCAGGCAGCCATAACTATCGCCGAGGCCGAAGGGCTCAAGGGGCATGCCCAGGCAATCAGGGCTCGACTGCGGACCACAGAGGAAGAGAATAAATGATTTCACCTGAGAACGTCGAGCAATTAATCAGACCCGAGCTCAAAGCCATGAAGGCCTATACCCCTATCGAGCCAACTGATGTATTGAGCCAGCGCATGGAGGTTCCTGCGGAAAAGGTTATCAAACTCGATGGCAATGAGAATCCCTATGGTTGCTCAGTCAGGGTAAAACAGGCTCTGGCCGACTACAGGTACTACCACCTCTATCCCGACCCAGAACAGCGAGAATTAAGGAAGGCGCTGGCGGAATACACAGGGTTGAGCTCGAAGTACATCATTGCCGGCAGTGGCAGCGATGAACTCATCGACCTCGTGCTGCGTCTATTTGTCGAACCCGGAGATAAGGTGATTAACTGCCCACCAACGTTCGGGATGTATCCTTTTAGCACCGACGTCTGCGGTGGTAAGACAGTCAACATACCTCGGGAGCCAGATTTCTCCATCAATGCTACCACCATAAGAAAGGCTGTGGACAGACGAACAAAAGCCATCTTCATTGCTTCGCCCAATAATCCTTCCGGCGATCTCACTCCCGAATCCCAAGTTCTACAACTGCTAGACAGCGCCGCCATAGTGATAATAGACGAAGCTTATTCTGAATTCAGCGGGGTAACCCTGGCCCGCCTGGTCCCGAGGCACTCAAACCTAGTAGTACTACGTACTTTCAGCAAATGGGCTGGGCTAGCTGGACTGAGAGTTGGCTACGGTATCTTCCCCTCAAATCTGGTCAAGTACTTGATGAGAATAAAGCAACCGTACAATGTAAACTCCGCCGCCCAAGTAGCAGTCCTAGAATCGCTGAAAGACATTGGCTACCTCCATGGCACAATCAAGGCAATCGTCGACGAGCGAGAACGGCTTTTCACTGAACTGGGCAAGCTAGACTGGCTGAAAGTCCATCCGTCACAGGCCAACTTCCTCCTTTGCTCGGTGCTCAATGGCAAAGCGAAAACAATCCATCAAGGATTACAAAGCAAAGGCATCTTTGTCCGTTACTTCGACACTCTTCAACTGAAGGACTGCTTGCGCATCAGCGTTGGCAAGCCAGAACACACTGACGTACTCATTGCCGCACTAAGAGAAATGTGCTAATGTAGCGTCTAGCAAAACAATGGAACGAGGCTGAAAACATGGCTGAAAGAAAAGCAACAGTAACCCGGGAAACCAGGGAGACTTCCATCAAAGTGGAGCTCAATATTGATGGCAAGAGCCAGTCCGAAATCACCACGGGAATCAGATTCCTTGACCATATGGTGAGTCAATTGGCCCAGCACGGCACGTTTGATATAAAGCTCTCGGCTACGGGCTCCGACCAGCACCATGTGGTTGAAGATGTGGCCATTTGCCTAGGTAAAGCCTTCAATCAAGCACTGGGAGACAAGCAAGGAATAGTGAGGATGTCTCACGCCGTGGTGCCCATGGACGACACCTTGGCCATGGTAGCACTGGATATCGGCGGCAGGGGTTATGCAGTGTTTGAAGCCCCCTTCGACAACACCAACATCAGTGGGATGTCCGCCGACCTGTTTCGTCATTTCTTCGTCTCCTTCGCTAGCGAGGCAAGGCTGAATATCCACGCGAAGGTCATCAGTGGCATCAATGACCATCACAAAGCCGAAGCCCTGTTCAAGGCCTTGGCCCGGGCCCTCGACGCTGCAACTCGCATCGATGAACGCATCGCAGACACAGTACCCAGCACCAAGGACACTATCGAGGGTTAGCCTCTTGCGGAAGAGGGGGCTGCAATGGAGCTCATAGAAGCCATCAAGTCCAGGAAGAGTATCAGGGGCTACAAGTCAACTCCGATACCGAGAGAGACCCTGACTGAAATACTGGAAGAGCAACACGTGCTCCGTCCGGGCTGAACTGTCAACCCTGGGAGTTTACCGTATTGGGGGGTGGAGTGCTCGACGATTTGAAACGAGCTCTAGAGGAATACATACGAGCGGGTGCGGCACCCGACCCGGATTTCCAGACTGAGGCGCTCACGGGGGTTTACCGAAAGCGCCAGGTAGAACTGGGCATCGCGCTATACCAAGTCATGGGCATTGCCCGGGAAGACACAGAAAAGAAAACGCAGTGGTTGCTCAAAGGGATGCGTTTCTTCGAAGCTCCCAACGCCACAGTCGTCTCGATCGAGAGGAAGTGAGTGGTCTTCTGGCAACGTTCAGCCTCGGTGCCGTGACTCAGACTATAGCGCTGGCGGCACTGGACTATGGCCTCGGAACCTGCATACAGGGAGCCCCAGTGTTCTACCCTCAAGTGGTCAGGCAGATTGCTGGCATCCCTGAATCTACGAAGCTCGTCATGGCTATAGCCATCGGGTACCCTGACTGGGATTTCCCGGCAAACAAACTGCATACCACTCGCCAACATAGTTGCCTGGCGGGGAGTGTAACGCGGACCCCATCTCCTCTCCCTAGGCGGGGCGGTTAGTGGCCACCCTGAGCAATAGCGAAGGGCTCCCTCAGAATGACGCGACAGAAGACGCTCGTAGAGTGACAGACGAGCTTGTTGAACGCTGCCTCAAGCCCCAACTGACAGGCAATTAGCGGTAACTTGGCTTTTGAGGTATTCAATGGCCCAGTCGACAAGCTCCTCGCCTTCCAGTTCGAGTTCAAAATCGGGGGTGAGCCCGACGCCCTCTATCGGTTTTCCAGAGGGAGTTAGCCAGCGGGCTGCGGTGAGATGCAGAGCCGAGCCATCATGGAGGTTGCGGATCAACTGAACACTGCCCTTGCCGAAAGTCTGGCCACCGGCTAGCTTAGCTCGGGCGTAGTCTTGAAGAGCACCAGCCACTATCTCACTGGCACTAGCACTGCCATTGTTCACCAAGACAACCAGCGGCAAACGAGTAGCTACCCCCCCACGCTTCACCGCCAGTGGGCTGTGGTTTCCCTCGCTATCCACCACGTCAACAACTGTCCCCGCAGCCAGAAACTGGCTGGCGACATCGACCGCTGCGTCGAGCAGCCCGCCAGGGTTATTACGCAGGTCAAGGACAACGCCGTTAGCGCCCGCATCAATCACGTCTTCGAGCGCGGCTTGCAAGTCAGGCCCGGTAGAGCGCAAGAACTGGGTTATCCTGACATAGGCAGTATCGCCGCGCATTTCCGCAGAAACGCTCTCCAGTTCTATTTCACTGCGGGCAATCTCAATCTCCACGGGTTCGCTATCTCCCTCGTGAAGGATAAGGAGACCTACCACAGTGCCCTGCGGCCCCCGGATCTTGAGAGTGGCCTCAATCAGAGTCAGTTCCGAAGTAGGCTCGCCATCGATTTCCAGGATCTTATCCCCTGCCCTGATACCAGCCTCCTCTGCAGGGGAATCAGCCAGGGGAGCAATGATTAATAGCTGCTCGTCCCTGATACCGATGTAGGCGCCAATGCCCTGGTATTTGCCCGTAAGTCCGGTCAATTCAAGTTCGTGAGTATCAGGGTCAACGTAAACGCTGTAGGGGTCATCCAGTGCCTCAATCATGCCACGAACCGCACCCTGGCTCAGTTTTTCAGGGTCCAGTCCATCCTTGTCCACATACTCCTCAGACAACATCCTCCACGTCTCGGCAACAATATCAAACTCTGGAGGCAGTTCAGTATCTGGCTCAGGGGTGCGGCTCGTATCCGCTTCAGGAGCTACGTCAGATGGCACCTCCCCAACAGCAATCTCGCA
>CAZTRR010000040.1:0-17126 GCA_964616785.1 uncultured Dehalococcoidales bacterium | reverse complement strand
TTTACAATGTAGTAAAATAACTTTACAGTGATGGTGGCAAAACCTGAGCAATCGCAGTCTCTTCAGGCAAGGCAGGAGCTCAAACTATATACCCGAATAGAGCAGGCTAACTTGCTGGAGATGCCTGAGGAGGAGTTTCATCGTCTTGTTGCTGAGATAGAGAAATCTCCCTTATATAACCGTCTCCACCGACAGGAAAAGATAGTCCGCTACCAGAGATTTCCCAGAACTGACATATCCCATCATTTCTACGAGCTCAAAGAGGAGCTGGTAGCCGAACCAGGTTCCTTGGATGTTGAGTCACTGCTGGCAAATAAGCTGGACATGGTCAACCAGATAAAGGAATTGGGCCTGGAGAAGTTCAAGCAGCTTTTTCTGTATCCCGAGCCGGAATTAGCCCCCGAGGAAATCGCTCAACAATGCCGTCTGGATATTTCCGAAGTCCGGAGAATAAACGAGCTTATGGATGAGTTGTCCATCGCCAGCGAGTTTTACCACCCTTCCGCTATTAGCCCAGACCGAGGCACACACTATTCTAAGATTGCCTCAGTTGAGAGAGGACCGGAAGGCTTCATCGCAGCTTACTTCTCCCCGGCTCAGGCTCGAGGAAGATTCGCGATTGACTATGAGAGATTTGAGGAGATGCACAGAACCAGCGCCTTCACTAAGGCTGAGGTTAAGGAAATCAGACAGCTTTTCAGAAAGCTCGAGCTAATCAATAATCGGAAAGACACCATATATCAGATACTAAACAGCGTCATAGAAAAGCAAGCGCTTTATTTTGACTCAGGTGACCCAAGGGCCTTGCTACCTCTGACTCAGAAAGAGCTGGCCAAAAGACTTGGTCTTGCCCCCAGCTCCATCAGTCGCGCCATTGCCTGCAGAAGTATCGATACTCCCTGGGGCGAGAAGCCGCTGAAGGATTTCTTTCCCAGACCGAAGAGATTCAGAAAAGAATCTATCAAGCAGCTTATCGAGGCGGAGAGCTCGCCGGTTTCCGACGAAGCAATTAGAGCCAGGCTGGAGGAGAAGTTCGGAGTATGCATCTCGCGGCGGGCAGTAACCAATTTGCGAAAGGAGCTGAGAATCCCATCTTCTCGCAAGAGGAAGAAAAATACTCAATCGAGTCAAGGAGACTAACGATGGCCGTTGTTTCACGGATAAGGACAAGTGCAAAGGTTGCGATGCTTGTATGGGGAGCTGCCCGGTTAAGGCTATCAGGGTGCGTGAAGGTTTAGCCGAGGTGGTGATGGAATGTTGCATCGGCCACGTCAATTGCTACACGGTACGCAGCCAAGGTGCAAAGGAATGGAAGGCGATATCGGGATGGTTGGAGTATCTCTGGACAAAGCCCAGCGCCATAAGGAAAGGATAGGGCTTTATAGTAGTCTGGACAGAGGTACCAACATTCACCGTTTTCCAGGAGGTTTACAATGAAGGAAGCAACTAGAATCCTCGTCGTTGACGACGAGACCAGCATGCGCGAATCTCTTCGTGATTGGCTGAGTGACGCTGGTTATGAAGTGTCTGTCGCTGAGAACGGGCTTGAAGCTCTGGAAATCGCCCGGAGAGAAGACCCAGCAATCGTTTTTGCCGATTTGATCATGCCAGCGATGGATGGAATTGAATTGACCAAGAAGCTAAAGGAGCTTTATCCCAACATCGCGGTGGTCATTATCACCGCCTACGGCAGCATCCCTACTGCTATTGCGGCTATGAAAGAGGGCGCCTACGACTACATCGAGAAACCATTCTGTCCTGAGCGGGTGGAGTTGCTCATTGAAAGGCTGACTGAGCATCACGAGTTGATAAAGGAAAACGTTTCCTTGCGCCATAAATTGGAAGACCAGCATCGCTTCCAGAACATCATTGCCAAGAGCCATACAATGCAGCAGCTATTCGAGGTGGTCAGGACTGTAGCTGGCAGCAATGCCACTGCGCTGATTACCGGCGAAACTGGCACAGGCAAAGAACTCATCGCCAGAGCCATCCACGATTTGAGCCATCGCCGAGACAAGCCCTTTGTCGCTGTTAGCTGTGCTGCCCTGCCCCAAAGCCTGCTGGAAAGCGAACTCTTCGGCCACGAAAAGGGAGCGTTCACCGGCGCCGTCGCTCAGAAGAAGGGAAAATTCGAGTATGCCCATAAGGGGACTCTGTTCCTGGATGAAGTCGGTGAAATGAGCAGCAATGTACAGGTTCACTTATTAAGAGCTATTGAGGAAAAGGAGATTACTAGGGTCGGTGGTAATGACCCAGTAAAGGTAGAGGTCCGCATTCTTTCCGCAACTAACAAGGATTTGCGAAAAGCGGTAGACGAAGGAGAATTCCGAGACGACCTGTACTATCGGCTAAATGTGGTAGCCATCAATCTACCGCCCTTGCGACAAAGAAGGGAAGACATTCCCCTTTTGGCTGAGCATTTCTTGAACAAGTTTTCGCTGGAGAATCAAAAGGAAGCAACCAGTTTCTCAACTGAGGCAAAGGGGTTCCTTGTCAAATACAACTGGCCGGGCAACGTTCGAGAGCTCGAAAATGCCATTGAAAGGGCGGTCATTCTGGCCAAGGACAACACAATAACACTGGATGACCTATGTTATCAAGATGTAGTGCCGGCTTACTCAACTGCCGCAAGCAAGAGTCTAAAAGAGCTGGAGAGGCATCACATCACGCACACCCTTGACGAGACTCAAGGGAATTTTGCCAGAGCAGCTAGAATCCTGGGCATCAGCCGGGTGACATTGTACAACAAGGTCAAGGAATACGACTTGAGTGTAAGCAAAGTAAACACTAAGTGATTGGTCTATTCCCAGAATAGCTGGGGCACACAACCTAAACATTACTGGTTCGTTCGGAAGACAAGCTATCTCAAGTTATGGGGATAGCTTCTCTTTTTGGCACAGAAATTGCGGCAACTACAGGGTAGGCAGCGAAAACAAACACCGACAGGAAAATCGCCCATAGATCAAGTAGGAGGTAGCAACAATGACGCAGCAACAAATCCCAGCCACAGAACGAAAAGGAAAGGACGCAAAAGAAATGCCAAAACCTATCTTGCTTGTCGACGATGAGACCATTGTGCGTGAGTCGGTCAAGGACTGGTTGAGCGAAGACGGTTATCAGGTCATTGCCGCGGAGGATGGTGAGCAAGCTCTGGAGATGGTTCGTAAGCATGACTTCGATGTAGGTATCTTTGACCTCAAGCTTCCAGGGAAAGATGGAATCCAGGTGCTGAAGGAAGCAAAAGGACAAATCCCGGCTCTTCAGGCGGTTATCATCACCGCTTACCCATCGGTGGAGACAGCCACCGAGGCAATGAAAGCCGGAGCAATAGACTATGTGACCAAGCCCTTCACCCCAGACAAGCTGGAACGCTTGATCGAGGAAGCCTTGAAGGGCAAGCCAGGTGTAGCTCCTGAAGTCGCTGCCAAGGGCAAGGAAACTGAGATAGGCAAGCGAGAAGAGGAAATCGCCGCTCATCTTGAACAGGGTCAAGACTATTTGAAGAAGGGGAATAGCACCAAGGCCATAGAGGAATTCAACAACATTCTGGTGATGGAGCCAGGTAACCTGGAAGCCCGAGTATGGATTCAAAAGGCGAAGACCGGCGCCATTGAGCCAATGGTTGAGGGCGAGACTGAGGAGGAAGTTGCCGAGGAGGTTGGCAAACCAAAGCCTTGCGTGTGGATGAAAATGGGCGTCGTCGCCTATCGCCTGTGCACCAGAGATTATGACTGTCTCACCTGTGAGTTTGACCAACAGATGCAGCAGGCTGGCGAATCACCTGAGGTTGCTGCAGCTCTGGAAAGACTGAAGGCATTGCCCGGCAATCAGAGGCTGTGCCGCTATGCCCTTCGTGGTGAGGTCTCCTACCGGCTATGCAGTCGCCTCTTCGAATGCAGCACTTGCGAGTTCGCTCAAGCGATGGAAGATGGTCAGGAGCAGAAGCTAGCCAAACTCGAGCGGCGCCGCGAAGCCCTGCGCAAGAAAGAAGCGAAGACGACAAGCTGAATTGCTGTCTATCCGCTGAAGGCAAGGCGCGGCAAGGGGATTCAAGTAGACTGGCTGAAACGAGGCCAGTCTACTTTCTTTTCCCCCACAACTTGCCAAGTCGGCCAAGCTGTTGTAATCTCTAACTGAACAGCAACAACGGGTGATTAATGAAGACTCTAATTCTAGGACTAGGCAACCCTATTCTAGGTGACGATGGTATCGGCCTTCGGGTGACCGAGTCGCTTAGGGCTGGACTGTCCGGCCGCGATATCACCGTCTCCGAGAGCAATGCTTCTGGACTGGGCTTGCTAGACTTGCTGGTAGGCTATGACAGAGCCATCATCATCGATGCTATACAGACTGAAGATGGCGATATTGGTGAAGTCTATCGCCTCGATGTCAGCGATTTGAATGTCACGAGACATGCTGCCTCACCTCATGATGTAAACTTAGCTACTGCGTTGGAGTTGGGCAAAAGGCTGAATCTGGCTCTACCACAGCAAATCAGCATCATTGCCATTGAGATCCCCAGCGCTTGCACATTCACTGAGGAATGTAGCCCCGAGGTTGAGAAGGCTATCCCGTTGGCCGCGCGTATGACCCTCGCCATTCTTGACGAGGAATATCGAAACCCTCTTTAGGTCGGCATTCATAGGACTCCCAATCATCGTACCTTCACCTTCGCCAGTGGTATCTCTAGTTGGGGTTTGGCCTGGAATAGCTTGCCGAGTTTCCTGTACGGCTGAAAACGCATTATATTATAATTGGCATAATCTAGGGCAATGAAAAAACGCAGCATCTCCCTCAAGGTCGACAACCTCCGCCTTGTCGGCGAGGTCCATTTCCCGGAAGCTGCCAGCCAACCCTGCCCAGCCATATGTCTTTGCCACGGCATTCCATCCGGTCAGCATAGCCCCACCGACGGAGGTTATCCTGCGCTAGCTGAGAGGTTCTGTTCTGCCGGCTTTGTCACCTTGATTTTCAACTTCCGTGGGACTGGCCAGAGCCCGGGCAACCTGGACCTCCTTGGCTGGACACGGGATTTGGAGGCTGCCATCGATTTTCTATGTCGCTTGGACAGAGTAGACAAATCACGCCTTTGCCTGCTCGGCTCCAGCGGTGGTGCTGCCGTCAGCGTTTATGTCACCGCCAACGACCAGAGGATATCTTCGGTAGCAACCTTAGCCTGCCCGGCTGATTTCATCTTCCTGCCAGCCAAACCAGCCAAAGAACGGGCTGCGTCGCTCATTGACCATTTCCGCGGCATCGGGGTGCTTAGAGACGCGGACTTCCCACCCTCGCCAGAGGAATGGCTTGAAGGCTTCAACAGGGTCGCGCCAATTCGCTGGATTCATAGAATATCCCCACGCCCCGTCCTCCTGATTCATGGTGAAGAAGACGAGGTAGTACCTGTGCAACAGGCCTACAGGCTCTGTGAGCGGGCAAGGGAACCCAAGGAAATGGTCATAATCCCGGGAGCCGGGCACAGGCTACGTCTGGAAGAAAAAGCGATTGCTACCGCCCTGGACTGGCTCAAGACAAGAGCCAGATTGACCTCATGCTAGGAAAAGGCTTATAATCGAGGTACAAACCAGCTATGCATGAGAGCTGCGGTATTTTCGGCATCTATGCACCGGGGGTGGATGTAAGCCGGCTTACCTTTTTCGCTCTCTATGCCCTCCAGCACCGGGGCCAGGAAAGCGCCGGTATCGCCACAACCGATGGGAAGAGAATCTACCTCCATACTGCCATGGGGCTGGTGGGCCAGGCGTTCACTGAAGATGAGCTGGGCCATCTGCACGGCCACATAGCCATCGGGCACAGTCGCTACTCAACTACAGGCTCCAGTCACCCAAACAACGCCCAACCCCTGCTAGTGGAAACAGATTCCGAAAGCATAGCTCTGGGACACAACGGCAACATAGTCAATGCCAAATTCCTGCGCGACGAGCTTTCCCAACTGGGCTATAGCTTCTCCACCACCACCGATTCCGAGGTCATCGCCAACCTTGTCCTGTCCTCAACCGAAAGGGGTCTGGTGAGAAGAATACGGCATGCCATGCGTCGCCTGCAGGGCGCCTATTCGCTGGTAGTGATGACCAAGGACAAGTTAATTGGCGTTCGTGACCCTATGGGAGTCCGGCCACTTTGCCTTGGGACTATCGACAGCGGCTGGGTGATTGCCTCGGAAAGCTGTGCCCTTGACCATATTGGGGCTCAGTTCGTCAGGGAGGTTGAGCCTGGAGAAATAGTGGTTATCACCAAGAACGGGGTCAAGAGTTTCACTGAGCGGAGCAATGAAAAAGCCCTGTGCATCTTCGAGTACATCTACTTCGCCCGCCCTGACAGCGTGATTCAGGGCAGGCTGCTCTACCCGGCACGACAATCCATGGGCGCAATACTGCATCGGGAGCATCCAGTTGAAGCTGACCTGGTGATGGGTGTGCCTGACTCCGCCACTGCTGCCGGCATTGGCTACTCCCACGCCTCGGGCATACCCTACTGCGAAGGCTTGCTCAAGAACCGCTACGTCC
Organism: uncultured Dehalococcoidales bacterium; assembly: GCA_964616785.1. Classification (GTDB taxonomy): domain Bacteria; phylum Chloroflexota; class Dehalococcoidia; order GIF9; family UBA5629; genus JAUVVE01. The sequence continues at coordinate 10,602 of CAZTRR010000040.1, read as the reverse complement.
ATCGCACTTTTATCGAGCCTGACCAGAGGCTGAGGGACCTCGGTGTGGCGCTGAAGTTTAACCCTCTCTCCGAAATGATTACCGGAAAGAGAATGGTGGTGGTCGATGACAGCATTGTCCGCGGCACGACTACCCCCAGGGTAGTCAGCATGCTCAAAAGAGCCGGCGCCAGAGAGGTGCATCTGCGCATCTGCGCCCCACCCATTCGCTACCCCTGCTTCTTCGGCGTGGATATGGCAAGCAAATGGGAGCTTATCGCCGCCCAAAAGACCATACCAGAAATCAGAGATGTTCTCGGTGCTGATTCCCTTGGTTATCTCAGCATCGAAGGCCTTATCGAGGCCGTAGCCCTGCCCAAAGAAATCTTCTGCTTGGCTTGCTTCACCGGAGATTACCCCATCCCGGTGCAGCTCGAGATGGATAAACTGGCCCTGGAAGCCTTACCCGCGAGGGGCTTGAGTGAAATCGAGAGATAAGAAGGCCTATGCCCTTGCTGGCGTCAACATCAAGGCCGCCGATGAAGCCATAGACCTGATTAAACGGCATGTCCGGTCCGCTTCGCGCCCCGAGGTTCTGACTGACATCGGCTTATTTGGCGGTTTGTTCGAGTTCAAAGGCTACAGCGAACCTGTCCTGGTTTCCAGCATCGACGGGGTGGGAACCAAAATCAAGATAGCCTCGCTTCTGGATAAGCATGACACTATAGGCATTGACCTGGTAAACCACTGCGTCAATGACATTCTTGCGTGTGGCGCCAACCCTCTCTTCTTCCTCGACTACATTGGTATGGGCAAGCTGGTGCCAGAGAGAGTTGAAACAATCGTTGGCGGCATAGCCGATGCCTGTCGCAGCGTTGGCTGCGCTCTCATCGGCGGCGAAATGGCTGAAATGCCCGGTGTTTATCAGCCTGATGATTATGACCTCGTTGGCTGCATTATTGGGGCAGTGGAGAAGAGTAACATCCTTAAGGGCGACTCCATCTCCCCTAACGACGCCGTCCTGGGCTTACCTTCCAGCGGGCTACATACCAATGGTTATTCGTTGGTGCGCAGGGTCTTCGGGATAGATGAAGACCCTTCATCGCTGCAGGTCTTCCACCCTGAGCTGGAACGAACCCTGGGCGAGGAGCTCCTCGAACCGCACCGCTGCTACCGCTCCGAACTCAACTCAGCTTTGCCAAAGGTCAAAGGCCTGGCCCACATCACAGGCGGTGGCCTAGTCGGGAACCTGCCCAGAATCCTGCCCCAGGGCCTCGCCGCTCATCTCGACAAGAGCACCTGGCATATCCCCCCCATCTTCAAGCTTATTCAAGGACAAGGCGGCATTGAAGAAGCCGAGATGTACCAGGTATTCAATATGGGAATAGGCATGGCCATTATCTGTTCGCCCGAGCAGGTGGCCGAACTTGCCGCCGCCTTGCCTGAAACGATAGTAATTGGTAAAGTTGTCGAAACCAGAGGAAAGCAAAGAATAAGCATAACGTAAGGAGGCCATCTTGCGCGCAATTGTCAGCGTCTCTAACAAGACAGGAGTGGTTGATTTCGCCAAGCAACTGGGAGACCTGGATGTTGAGATATTCAGTACTGGCGGCACCAAGAAGTCCCTGGAAGAAGCGGGCGTAAGAGTCCGTAGCGTCTCAGACATCACCGGGTTCCCCGAGATCCTGGATGGACGGGTGAAGACGTTGCACCCAGCAGTCCACGGGGGCATCCTGGCCAAGCGCGGTCTACCCCAACACATGGATGAGCTGGCTCAAAACAAGATGCAACCTATCGATATGGTAGTTGTGAACCTCTACCCCTTTGTCCAGACGGTGGCCAGAGGCGATGTTTCCCTTGACGAAGCACTGGAGAACATTGACATCGGTGGACCTACCATGATTCGAGCTGCCGCCAAGAATTTCCCTTCTGTCTTAGTAATAGTCGACCCCGAGGACTATGACCCTGTCATCGAGAGACTGCGCCGGGGCGACGTAGACCTGAAAGAGAGGCGAAGGCTGGCACAAAAGGCTTTCCAGCACGTGGCCATGTACGATACGGCCATCGCCCAGTATCTGAGGGACGACAGCGGTTTCACCGAAGACATGACTATAGCCCTGAAGAAGAGATATGACCTCCGCTATGGAGAGAACCCTCACCAGCGGGCTGCCCTCTACGCCGAGCAAGCCGTAGGACAGAGACCGTTGGGGATGACCTCAGTTACACCGCTCAGCGGGCCTGAGCTTTCCTTTAACAACTTCCTCGACATCGAAGCTGCGTGGAGCACGGCAACGGATTTCGATGACCCTACCATAGCTATCGTCAAGCACACCAACCCGTGCGGGCTTTGCAGCAATAAAGACATGATTGAAGCGTACAGAAGAGCTCTTGCCGGTGACCCGGTATCTGCATTCGGGGGCATCGTCGCCAGCAACCGGCCTATCGACCTGCCACTGGCTACCGAAATAGACAAGACCCACTACGATGCCATCATCGCTCCTGGCTACACCGAGGAAGCTCTTGATTTGTTCAAGCGCAAGAAGAACCTGCGCCTTCTCTCATTGCCCCTCCAGACGCAATCGAGCGAAAGAAGAGGCATTGACGTGCGCCCCATTAGCGGCGGTTTCCTGATCCAGGACGAAGATTACTACACCGAGAAGGAGTTTGAGCCGCGAACCGTATCCAAGCGCCAGCCAACAGAAGCGGAGATGAGAGACCTTCTTTTTGCCTGGAGAGTGATGAAACATATAAAGTCCAACGCCATTGCCTTGGCCAAAGACAACACCATGCTCGGCATGGGCTCAGGCCAGCCAAACAGGGTGGTCAGCGCCGAGCTGTCCCTGCAAAAGGCCGGTGATGCAGCCAAGGGCAGCGTTCTTGCTTCCGATGCCATGATCCCCTTCCCTGACACTGTCGAAGTAGCAGCTAAGGGCGGGGTGACTGCCGTCATCCAAACCGGTGGTTCAGTAAGAGATGAAGAGGTAATTGCCACAGCGGACAAGTATAATATGGCCATGGTCTTCACCGGCGTGCGCCATTTCAGGCACTAACACGTTGGGGCTTCCCAACATGTAGGGACAGGTCTTCAGACCTGTCCGAAGAGACAAGGTGGCGGACAGACCTAAAGGTCTGTCCCTACAGAGTCGAGGGTAAAGGCACTCAGAGATACCAAGACTTGGGCAAAACTGCTAAAATTAGGCTACTTATGAAGGGCCACCGGAGAGAGGTAAATGCTGATAATCGATAAGCGCACTGTCAATGCCACCAAGCAGAAACTGGATAACGTTGGCCAAATGCAAGAGGTCCTTGATGACCTGAAGAAAATGCTGGAGATCAAGCAGACTCTGCTGTGGCGCTCTGACGCAATGGCTCCTTGCTGCGGATCTCTGTGCTGCCTCACCTCGCAACTGACTCACGAGGTCGACATCCTGGAGAATACCTTGAGTGCCCTGGAAAATGGTAATAGAGCTCAAGCTGCCGACCTGCTGGAACAGTTCGCACACATCGTAGAGCAAAGCGGTGAACGCGAACCCAGCGAACCCAACTACTGCTGACCTCGATGGCTCAGGAGGCAGGCTATGTCTAGAGCAGTAATAGTATCCGACATGCTGCGAGGCTTTCTTGAAGAGGGTTATCCCCTCTATTGCGGTGCCGCAGCTCGCCGCATCATCCCCAACATCCAGAGACTCCTGAAACAGGAGTTGGCGCAGAGCTCAAAGCTCTTCTACCTGTGCGATCGCCACGAACCTGATGACCGTGAGTTCGCCATGTTCCCGCCACACTGCATCCAGGGCACGGTAGAATCCGAGGTCATACCCGAGCTTTCCTCATATCCAGGCAAAGTAATACCCAAGAAAACCTTCAGCTTCTACGTAGGTACTCCCTTAGAGAAGGAGCTGGAAGACCTCAAGCCGGAAACGATAGTCATCTGCGGTGTCTGCACCCACATTTGCGTGATGTACGGCGTGGCTGATACCAGAAACCTAGGGTACCCGGTCGAAGTGCCCGAAGACTGCGTGGCTTCCTTCGATGAACAAGCTCACCGCTGGGCCTTAAACCACATACAAACCGTGCTCGGCGCCAAGCTGACCAGGGTCACACCTGCAGAGCTGCCAGAGGCGCGCTTTGAAATTCCGGATTCTGTCCTGGCGGGAGACACGTCCGACATCTACTTCGTCCACGCCGTGGAAATCCTCAAGAAGGAAAACATCAACCCGGTGGCTACCATGGAGGTCTTCGCCAGCCGCCCCGGGATACTGTGCGGCATGGAAGAGGTCAAGGCCTTGCTGGAAAAAGCCTTACCTGAAGATAACCGCGAGGTCTGGGCAGTGTCCGAAGGTGAACCTTTCCAGCACAAGGAAGTAGTTTTGCGCATAACCGCGCCGTACCAGAGCTACGGCGTCTACGAGACATCCTATCTGGGCATGCTGGCGCATTGCAGCGGGTGGGCAACCGCAGCCAGGGAATGTGCTGATGCTGCGCAGGGAATCCCGATCGTGAGCTTCGGTGCTCGCCACGTGCATCCATCAGTAGCCGGCACAATGGACTACGCAGCAATCGTTGGCGGCTGCGCGGGCTGCTCCAGCGTCGCCGGAGCCAAACTGGCCGGTATCGAGCCCTCTGGCACCATGCCCCATGCCCTTATCATAATCACGGGCGATACCGCCAAAGCCACACAGATTTTCGATAAGCACATGCCCCCCGAAGTACCGCGCGTTGCGCTGGTAGATACTTTCAAAGACGAGCCAGAGGAGAGCGTAATCGTTGCTCAGGCGCTCGGTGGCAAGTTGCAGGGGGTTCGCCTCGATACGCCTGGCGAGCGTGGAGGAGTCACCGCTGACCTGGTCAAGGAGACCAGGGCCCGGCTCGACCTGGCCGGCTTCAAAGAGGTCAGGATATTTGTCAGCGGTGGACTTGATCCTGACCGGATAAGGTACTTCCTCGACGAAGGAGCGCCGGTCGACTTCTTCGGCGTCGGCAGCTACATCAGCGGTGCCAGGCCTATTGACTTCACCGCCGACCTCCACGAGATTGAGGGCAAACCAATCGCCAAGAGGGGCAGGATCCCCGGAATCACCACCAACCCCAGGCTCAAGCGGGTGTTCTGAAGACACCGTTTCCTGGTATAATCGTCAACATTGCGCGGCAGGATGAAAACATGCTACTAGAGCTGGCGGTCGTAGTCATCGGTTATCTGCTGGGTTCCATTCCCTCGGCTTACCTTGTAGCCAGGCGCAGAAAAGGCGTTGACATCCGCGAGGTTGGCGCGCGCAACATGGGCGCTGCCAACACGTTTCGGGAAATCGGCCGCTTCGAAGGGGCTGCGGTGTGGGCAATCGATGTGATAAAAGGGGCCGCCGCCATACTTGGCGCCCAGGCTCTGGGCCTTTCCCAACCCTGGGTGCTGGCAGTTGGCTTTGCCGCTTTGCTCGGACACAGCTTCCCCGTCTACGTTGGCTTCAGAGGTGGTAAAGGCGCAGCCACTACCATGGGTATTTTTCTAGTTCTGGCACCCGAGGCAATGGCGATCACCTTCGTGCTGTTGGCCATTCCCTACTACTTCACCCGCCGCATCTTCACCGCAATGTGCATCGTCGGCCCCCTTCTGCCGTTGCTTACCTGGCAGTTCGAGGCGTCGCCAGTACTTGTCGTGTACTCAGTAGCCTGCCTTTTCTTCATGGGCCTCAGAAACCTGCCCGGGCCCGCGGAACTCCGGGCAGTGCTGGTGAGAATAAGAAACAGATACACCACCAACCGCTCTGAGGACGATAACCAGCTGCCTCCTCTCCAATAGCAAGCCAGGAAAGGAATGCTCTGCCCTAGTTTGGCAGTCGGCTGCCGGCAGGTTTCCCACCGCAAAGGGCTGTGCCTCAAATCCAAAATCCCAATGCCTGAGATCTAGACAGATTCTGGTGAGTGTCAGGCCCCAGACCTAACCTCACTAGCATACTTTGTGTCTGAGGCACTTGCCCAAGGTTGCGCAATCCTGTAGTTGCCTCCCCTCGCGGAGATTACTTCAGCACTGCCTGCTTCGCAATGACGAGACTGCAAAGGTAGGGATAGGTCTTCCTTACAGTCCTCCCACAACATACGGGCAATTCGGTTAACCCTATGTAATGTGACTTGTCCGGCATGACCCGCCTGGTATACAATTGAACGACATGCGTCCGGCACGGCAAGCCTTGGCCACGCTAAAGACGCGTGGTTGCACGACCTACACGACACCTGATTGGGCATAACCCAGGTTTGTAACAGGAGGTGAATGGACTATGACCACGGAACAGAAGAAGAGAGCAATAGACCGGCTGGAATCAATGCGTCCGCTTCGCGCTAAGGTAAATGAGTCATACCTGAACAGCGTTGAAGCTATGAAGGCAGGTAAACCTACCGTATGGGGTATGCTGAACTTCTACTACGGCGACCCTATTCTCAAAGCCATGGACCTTGAAGTGGTGTATCCGGAGAACTATGGTGCTGCACTGGCGGCCACAGGAGTTGCCCAGCAATACCTCGACCGGTCTGATGCCGATGGCTTTCCTACTCACCTCTGCGGCTATAGCCGGGCTAGCCTCGGCTACACCTCAAGGATGATGAGAGAACTGGGAGGCGAAATACCTCCGGAGGCTCCCCTGGGAGGAATGCCAAAGCCGATATTTCTGATGGCTTCAACCGCCGTTTGCGATGCCAGGTACAAGTGGTTCCAGGCGCTAGGGCGCTACATGGATGTGCCAGTATGGACGTTTGAAGCGCCGATTGCGGGAGTGAAGGAACTGTTCATGGAAGGTTCCTATCAGCGCATGGTTGACATGGGCGTTAAACACCTCAGGGAATTTGTTGCCTTCGTCGAGAGTGTATCGGGGAAGAAAATGGACTGGGATAGACTGACTGAAACCGTGGACCTGATGATAGAGGTTAACCGTATCTGGCACGAGACCAGCGAACTGCGCAAGGCAAGGCCCTGCCCCATGCATAGTCGGGACTTCTGGAGCTCTATGCCTCCAGCCCTGTTCCTAATGGGCGACCTCGAGGACGCACTGCAATGCTATCGAGATATATACGATGAGGTGAAACGCAGGGTGGATAGCCACACGGGAGCCATCAGTGAAGAGAAATATCGCTTGCTCTTCGCCGAGCTTCCCCCGTGGCACAGCCTGGCCTTTTTCGATAGGCTAGCCGAAAGAGGGTGGAACTTCGTCATCGAGAGCTTCGGCTATCACCCACCCATACCCCTGGACCTGAGTGGCGTCACCGACCCGCTGGAACGCATCACCAGATTCAGCTTTGAGGTCTTCTTCGGCTACTACAAAGATGCCCAGGAACAAAATGTACCCGCCGGTAGCTTTGCCTATCCTTACCTGAAATATGCCGAGGAGTGGAAATGTGACGGGGCGCTCCTGCATCCCCTTATCAGCTGTCGCAGTGCTTCCACGCATTTACCCTGGGTGTCCAATGCACTGGTCGAAAGGTTAAAGGTCCCGTCGCTCACCGTCGAAGGAGACATCGTAGACCTCCGGCTGTTTGATCCCGAAGACGCCATGGCCAAGGCAGAGCCTTTTGAGGAGACGATGGAGCACTACAGAAAGGTAAGGAAACAGGAAGGGTTCGATTGGTGAGGACTCAGCAATTTTGAACTTAGCGAGGTGTCGATAATGCCAGACAAGAGCAAAGGGCTCAGCAGAGCCAGGGAAATCTACGAGAATCGGTCACATAGGGCTAGAGAACTCAAGGCAGACGGTAAGAAGATAATAGGCTATCCGTGCGTGTATGTTCCCCTCGAAATACTCACCGCCTTTGACCTTATGCCATATAGAACGTACGGAGATATGAAAGAGCCGGTCACCGAGGCAGATAGAGCCCTGCCCACGGCGTTCTGCCCTATCATGCGCAGTTGCCTCGACTGCGCCTTGAAGTCCAGAGATGACTTTTTGGATGGAATGGTCACCGCGCATTCTTGTGACCCCCAAGAGAAAACCAGCCATGTATGGGAATCTTACACTCACTATCCCTATTTTCACTTCCTGGACGTGCCCGGCACTGTTCGCCCTGAGGCTCTGGAATACTTCAAAGGGCAGTTAAGCGATTTCAAGAAGCTGTTGGAGTCTTTCGTCGGACAAGAACTGGCCCCAGACAAACTCAAGGCGGCCATTGAGCTATGTAATCAGCAGCGAGCCCTGGTAAGACAATTGTACGAGCTAACAAAGCCGTCTCCGCCTCTCATCTCGGGAACGGAAATCATCGAGGTGATAAAAGCTCTGACAAGCCTTCCCGTATCCGAGGGCAACGAGCTGTTAGCCGAGGTGTTAGGCGAGGTGAAAGAACGCAGGGACGGGCCCGAAAAGAAACCGGCACGCCTTCTCGTCTGGACGGGCACTCTGGATGATGTCGATATCATGCAGATAATTGAAGATGAGGCAAACGTGGTGATAGATGACAATTGCTGTGGCCTCAGAGCCTACAGGGCCGATGTCAAGCTGACTGATGACCCATTGCACGGCCTGGCTGACTACTATCTAACCGAGATCACCTGCGCCCGCACGTTCAGGGAAGCTGTTATCGGCGAGACCAGCAAGGATTACGTGGCAGACCTGCAAAGTCGGTTCGGTTACCTCAAACGCCTCCTTAGAGAATGGAATGTCAATGGAGTCATCCTCTTACTCGTCAGGTACTGCGACCCGTTCGCCTTTGAAATGCCGGGGCTCAAGGACTACCTCGACAGCCTCGGAATGCCGAGTACGTACATAGAACATGACTATACCCAGGGAGGCCTGGCGCCTTTGAGAACAAGGGCTGAAGCTTTCATCGAGACTCTCCACTAACTCGTTCTAAGAGGTCCATTTGTATTTCGCCGGGGTGGACATAGGTTCCACCATGACCAAGATTGTCCTCGTGGACGCGGATGGCAGGCTGGTGTCTGCCGTCAAAGGCCCCACCGGGCCCGAACACCGCCAGCTAGCCAATGAGGTTATGAAAACGGCGCTGGAGAAAGCCAACCTGAAACTTGATAACATCTCCTATGTGGTAGCCACAGGCTATGGCCGGCTGAATGTCCCCTTCGCTGACCGCCACATTACAGAGCTGACCTGCCATGCCACAGGTGTGTCCAGCCTGTTTCCGCATACCAGAACGGCCATCGATATCGGCGGGCAGGATGCTAAGTGCATGAAGATCAATAACGGCAAGCTGGTCGATTTTGTCATGAACGACAAATGTGCCGCTGGAACAGGCAGGTTTCTGGAGATTATCGCTGCCACGCTGGGCATCAAGCTGGAGGATATGGGAGCGCTTTCACTGACATCTACCAGGAAGGTTCAGATTAGCAACTTCTGCACCATCTTCGCTCAGCAAGAGGTGGTATCTCACCTGTCTGAAGGAGCGAACGTGGAAGACATCGTAGCTGGGCTTCACGACGCCCTGGCCAGCCGAGTGGCCGCGCTGGCACTGAGACTGAAAGTAGAACCAGACGTGGTGCTTACCGGAGGTGTGGCCAAGAACGCGGGGATAGTCAGGGCGATGAAGGAGAATCTGGGCTGTGAACTTCTTGTGCCGGAAGACCCACTTCTCACCGGAGCAATGGGCGCTGCCTTGCTGGCAAAGCAACTCTCGTCGGAGTCAACTGCAAAAGGCGAGCCTACCCCGGCAAAGGCGCGTCGTCTGGAAAAGGCGACCTTCTTCAAGTAAGGAAACAAGCTAAATGCCCTGGTTCATAGGCATCGACATTGGGTCGGCGTACAGCAAGGGAGTCATAACCAAGGACAACGACCTTCACGCCTACCACGTGGTTCTCTCCGGAGCCAACTACCGGACGACAGCCGAGACGATAAGACAGGAGCTTCTGAAGAAGGCTAACCTGACTCAGGACGACGCAGCCGGCACTGTAGCCACCGGTTCCGGCGCTGCCAACGTGGCTTTCGCCAGCAAGACAGTCAGCGACATAGTCTGCACAGCGCGAGGTATGAACAGTGTCTTTCCCTCAGCGAGGACAGTAATCGACGTGGCCGGGCAGTCAACCAAGGTGATGCGGATAGACGCTGAGGGTTTGGTGGCCAACTTCACCGTTAGCGAGAAATGTGCCGCTGGAAGTGGCCGGTTTATTGAAGTTATCGCCAACGTGCTGCGAATAGACCTGGAAGACTTCGGCCCGCTCTCCCTTCAGGCCAACAACCCAATCACATTCAGCACGGGATGCGCCGTTTTCGGCGAGTCAGAGGCTATCACCAGAGTGGCGGAAGGCATCCCAAAGGAAGATATCGCCGCCGGGGTCAATCAAGCCCTGGCCAATAAGGCCTCCTCCCTGGTCAAGAAGGTCAAGCTGCAAGAGCCGTGTGCCATTTGTGGCGGCGGGGCCCTCAGCACCGGACTCATCAAAGCTATTGAACACGAGTTGAATATCCAGCTCCTGGTGCCCGCCCAACCCCAGCTCATCGCGGCCCTGGGCGCAGCCATAACCGCCAAGGCCTCCAGCTCAGGCAGTTGACGCCGCCTCCACAACGGAAGGTGAAGGCTAATCATGAATGGCACATGTAGCGCGAGGCTTAAGCCTCGCCCAAGCTACACCGGCGACCATGGCAGATGGCACGTACAGTTCTCCCTCCCCTGGCGGGAGGGAAGGGTCTCCAGATTCTTC
>CAZTRR010000039.1:0-17760 GCA_964616785.1 uncultured Dehalococcoidales bacterium | reverse complement strand
GCATATTGACAATAAGAGGCGAGGTGCTACAATGGAGACCCTGAGGACTCCAGCCTGAACAAGGGGGCAATCTCAGGCGAGAGAAGCGACGAAGCCAAGACGTCGTCAGAAATGTACCAAGTGGAGGTGGTCACGTGAATAGCAAGATATGTACCGCTGCTGAAGCTATGGCTGATGTTCACGATGGCGCCGTGGTAGCCTCTCACGTCTGGGGAGGCTGCGGAACACCTGGCTACTTATTCCGCGCCCTTGCTGCCCGGGGAGTCAAAGACCTCACCTTTTACTGCAACAACTTCCTCCCCGGTCCGCCTGGCTTGGGTGAAGGCTATCCCGACCCTACCATCCTTCTGCCCCAACTCAAGAAGATAATAACACCTTTCTTGGGCACCCGAGCGTTCAGGGGTCTTCTAGGCGAGGACTTCCTTGGCGACCGGGTTACAAGTGGACAGCTTGAGGTAGAGGCAACCACCCATGGTGTTTTCGTGGAAAGGCTCCATGCCGGTGCCATGCAGCTGGGTGGTTTCTACAGCCCCATCGGTCTCAACACGATTGTCGAGAAGGAGAAGGAGAAAAGGGTTATCGATGGCAAGGAATACATCCTGGAAAAACCCATTCGCCCCGACGTTGGACTGGTCAAGGCTGATAAGGCGGACAAGCTAGGCAACCTTGTTTATCGCGGCTCCGCCAGAGGGTCTAACCCGGTTGTTGCCATGGCCTCCAGGCTCACCATCGTTGAAGTCTATGAAGTGGTCGAGGTTGGCGAACTCGACCCGGAAACCGTGATAACACCGGGAATATATGTCGACCGCATCGTCATGATTCCCAACGAAGACCCAGCCAGCGCCAAGGCAAGGCAAGAGATATTTGCGAACTTCGCCAAAGAGATCGTGGCCTTTACAACTGGGGCCGGTACTCTCGAAGGAATGCAAGAATGAAAGAGAGACTGAGCGAAGAAGTGATGGCGATGAGGGCAGTCAAAGAGCTGGACGCCGGGGATTCCTGCAATCTGGGCTTGGGCACTCCCCAGCTTTGCGCCTTGTACATACCCGAGGGCATCCAGGTGCAAGCTGAGAATGGCGTCATTGGCTATGGGCCGTTGGTAACCACCGACAATGCAGAAGAGGCTGACCCCGACCTAATGGATGCTGGCTCCAGGTTCTATACTGGCGCCCCCGGGATGAGTTTCTTCGATATGCTCACTTCCTTCGCCATGATAAGGAGCGGACGCCTGACCAGCATACTTGGTGGCCTGCAGGTTTCACAGAAGGGTGACCTGGCTATCCATAGTATGAGCGAGGCCGACGAATACCCTCAGATCGGAGGGGCTATGGACCTCGCCTGGGGAGCAAAGAAACTGATTGTTACCATGACCCACCACACCAAGGATGGGAAGCCAAAAATAGTGAAGGACCTGAGTCTGCCGGTTAGCTCGAAGGGGTGCGTTGATATCATTGTAACCGACCTGGCAGTTATCGAGGTAACACCCAAGGGGCTTCTTCTCAAAGAGGTAGCCCCTGGTTGGACGGCACAGGAGGTTCAATCCCTAACTGAACCACATCTCATTGTGGCGGAAGACATAAAAGAGATCGAGCTGTAGGGGGCTCTCACCAATGATATGGTCGGCGGCTAGCTGGTCGCTGAGAGACAAAGACGGTTTTCTGCCTGGTGCGAAACCGACCAGCCTGAGGAGCCTATACTCTGAGCTCAGGCCTTTCCTGCGAGGGCAACAGCAATCGAGATCGCCTTATTCTCAGTGCAAACGGCAAGCTTGGCAGCCGATGACCAAGAGCTCCACGGATTAACCATAGGACATCAGGAGGCAGGATATGTGCGATACTATCGTCGCTCTCGGCACCGCTACCAAAAATGGTGTTACTCTGTTTGGCAAGAATAGCGACCGCGAACCCGATGAAGTCCAGAACATCAGAATATGTGCCCGCCAGGAGCACGGACCGGCAGAAACCGTACAGTGCACCCATATAACCATCCCCCAGGTTGCCGAAACAAACAGAGTCTTGCTCTGCCAGCCTTTCTGGATGTTCGGTGCTGAGATGGGTGCCAACGAACATGGCGTAGCCATCGGCAACGAAGCCGTGTTCACGAAAGAAAAACCCGCTCCCACCGGACTCACCGGTATGGATTTGCTACGATTGTCTCTCGAGCGTAGCGAAACAGCCAGACAAGCACTGGAAACCATCATCGACCTGCTTGAAAAGCATGGCCAGGGCGGCAATTGCGGCTATCGGCAAAAGCTCCTTTACATGAATAGCTTCCTGATCGCTGACCATAAAGAAGCCTACGTGCTGGAAACAGTGAAATCGTGGTGGGCCTGGAAACAGGTCAGGGATTCTTGGAGCATCTCAAACATAATCTCCCTCGAGAAAGACTTTGATGCCTGTTCACCCGGGTTAATCGAGAACGCCATCAAGAAAGGCCATTGCAAAAGCGAAGCTGATTTCAATTTCCGAAAGTGCTATTCCGACAAGATTATGACCTGGGGTGCAAAGGGAACACAACGGCAAGTGCGTTCCAGGAACATGCTTTCACAGAAAAAAGGGCTCCTGACCACCGCGGATTTCCTGGCTATTCTTCGTGACCACGGCGATAATCCCAGGTGGACCCCCGAGAAATCCGGGGGGACTATATGCATGCACGCCGCCGATAAGCTGATTCGCCGCAGCCAGTCGGTCTGTTCACTCGTAGCAAACATAGAAACGGACAGGCAGTTCTATTACACCACCGGTGCCGCCAATCCCTGCATGAGCCCCTACTATCCCATTTTTCTCCCCGGCACTGTGAACCCGCCCGGGTACAGCGAAGGCGCTGCCCACTACAACGCCGATTCATTTTGGTGGCGAAGCGAGAGACTACACCGCCAAGCCTTGTGGCGTTTTGCCCCTGCGTTACATGCTATTCAGCCGCAGATCAGTCAATACGAGGGTGAGATGATTTCTGCTATGGAAGGCGGCCAGTTGGCGCTAGGCCAGGCCATCATCGATAACTACTTCAGCAAAGCCAGGACTATAGCCGAGAACTGGGGGGCGACCCTGGATGGGCTGGAGTCTCAAAAACCCAAGTGGCGCTTCCGGCGCTACTGGCGCAATTACGACAAGACAAACGGAATTGCCTGAATTTTCGGGCTAACGGCGAGAGGCAACTACCTCTTTATTTCTCCCGGCAGGATGTAGACATACGGTTTATGCAGGATCCATTTGTGGATGAAGCGGTCCAATCTTCTCAACGCAAGGAAAAGGATCCATATGAAGGCGTCCTGTCTGTAATACGAGCGTATTTCCTTGGTGGTCAAAGGCACTATATCTAAGGATTCTGCCTCACCGGCGAGGAAGTCATTGGCAACCTGAGTAAGCCTGGGAACAAGATCCGGGCGCTGCTCTTTGTAGAAATTCGCGATAAGGTCTACCACAACCAAGTGAAAGTCGTAGTAACGAGTCATCACATCCTCGAGAAAGAGCCATCGGATCAGCCAGAGTAGAAATGAAGGCGCGCTACGCAGGAATAACTCCGGGTCAAGCTGTTCCTCTCCATTCTTCCGCATGAACGGGGTGCTGGTGTCAACATAGTAGAGCGGACTGTCCATGCTTATGTGGGGACTACCAGGGTCGAAATCCCTTACTACCCAGTTGGATATCTGTCCATCAATGCCAACTTCGACAGAGGCGTTTTCTTTGTTGAAGTCCCAAACCTTTCTTAGCTCTTTCAGAACCCTGCCGAAGAAGACCATCACATTGTCGTCATCGAGGGTGTGTATGACCTTATTGCCGAAGCAATCAGCAGGCAGTCTCTCCTGGACGTCAAAGCAAACGATGTATCCCTTATCGGCGGGAAAAGAGGCAAGCCCGTAGGGCGGCACGGCGATACCTACGTCATCGTTGAGGATACGATTGTATTCATTGTATAGCATCTCGTAGTGGTCTATCTCTTCCTGGCATTTGAAGATAGGCATACGCTTGTAGGCCAGGTTCTCCTGTGACTCGCCCTCGATCTGAAAGACAGTGCTTATCTCCCCGTATCCCAGCACCTTTGCCGGGATTCTGCCTTTCTCGGGCTGAGTCGGGTCAAGGCCCCTCTCAAATTCCTTCAATAAATCTACGTTTGCCTGCATCGCAGTCGCCATTCCATATCAACACGACTAGAGGCTCAGGAAACGCTTGGCATCCTCAAGTGCACGGTCTATCCGGTTCAGTATCTCATATGCCAACTCTCTGTCTATGTTCAGAGGGGGCAGTAACTGGCTGACCCGCCTGTCATTATTGGCATAGATGGACAGAATCCCATGGTCATAGCAGGTCTTGGTCATTATCGGCCCGCATTGGTCGTTCACCATCTCAATACCCATCATCAACCCCATCTGCCGCAAGCCAACCAAGATGCTGGGGTGCTTTGACTTGAGGCCCTCAAAACCGGCAACGAAGATGTCAGCCAATTCACGCACGTGCCGAAGGAACCCAGGCCGTGATGATTCCTCCAGCACAGCCATGGCAACAGGACAACCTACTTCTGCGCCTCCGAAAGTAGACACATGGATGAACGGGTGTTCGTGAAAGAAGGATTCCAGTTCTTTTCTGAAGCACGTGGCACTCATGGGATATATACCACCCGAGAGGCCTTTGCCAATAATCATGATATCCGGCACCGTGTCAAAATGCTCAATCCCCCAGAGCTTGCCCGTCCGTCCCAGCCCAGTCTGGACTTCATCAATAATCAATAACGCGCCGTTTTCACTGCAGAGCCTTTTTACCTCTGTGTAGAAATCCACTTGCGGGATGGGCATCCCCAATGTGGCAGGTATCGTTTCAAATATCACGGCTGCTGTGTTATCGTCTATGGCCTCCCGCAGGGCCGCAATGTCATCAAAGGGCACCTGCACAAAACCAGGGAATTCCTCACCAAAGGGCTTACGGTACTGCTCATCCCCGGCTGCCAGTGCCAGGCCAGTATGGCCGTGATACCCGCCTAGACCCGAGATTATCTTTAGCTTTCCAGTATAGCCCCTGGCCAACTTGATGGCCAGATCGACCGCTTCACCACCTCCAACACCAAAGACAGTGTAGGTAAGGTCCCCGGGTGTCAACTCTGCCAGCCTTTCCGCCAATATCCCTCGCTGTTCGCTGATAAGATGATGATTCCCGATATCCAATTCCTTGAGGCTTTCTAGTAAGGCCGCAATTACCTTCGGATTGCGTTGCCCGAGATTGAATACTCCACCATTGCAATGGCAGTTGATCAGTTCTTTGTTGCCCGCCGCATCCCAGACATAGGCTCCTTTCCTGCGGCCGAATACGAAGTCCATACCAAAGCTTTTAAACGTATCAGCCTTTCCAGAAGACACATGTTGGGAAAAACGGTGGACAATCCGCTCTTTATTATCCAACCCGATGTGTTTCATAATCGAGCTCCCTTTCCCGTGTTCTGCTCAGAACTCCGTCATCCGCCCAACGCTCACGTAGGCAGGGCTAAGCTCGCCTCACCTGTTGCACCCCGGACAAAGATCAGTACCAGCTTCATCAACTGTCACAAGTTCTAGGCTTCCGGGAGTTCCCCCAAGTCCTCCAACTCATGCGAATTAGGAATCCGGGTCCTCCTGCAAGCCTATAACACATTACACGGTCCGTGAGATAGCCATGCATCCGGTTGTTGCATGATAGAAAGCTAGCCTACACCAGTCAGACATGAGCGGCGAGCCAGGCTGCCATGTCTGCAAACACCTGCTCACGCTCTGGCTCATTGAAGATTTCGTGGTAGAAACCCTCATAGAGCTTCAGCGTCTTGTCCGTCGAGCCTACCCGTTCATATAGCAGCCGGCTGCCTTCCGGGTCGGACAACTGGTCAGCGGTCCCGTGCATAATCAAGAGGGGCAGGTTGATCTGCGGCATTTGGGACGGCAGTTCCTGCCATATCTTGATCAGTTCGGCGCCCAATCGGGCACGAATCTTGCCCCGGTACACAAGCGGGTCATTCACATAGGTATCCACAACAGCTTGGTCCCTGCAAATAGCAGAAGCATCAAGAACCATAGTACCCATTCTCGGCAGCAGCACTGAGAGTATCCGAGCCATTGCTATCAGCGACGGCGATACGGTAGAGCCCATCTTCAGAAATGGTCCGGACAGTAGCAGCCCGGCTAGCTCATCCTTACAATCGACGGCATAGGCGGTGGCAATCAATCCTCCCATGCTATGGCCGACGAGAAGAATCTTGGAGTCACCGTGCTGACCACGCACTATGTCAAGAAAGGTTTTGAGGTCAGCCACGTAGTCAGAGAACCGGTCAACATAGCAGCGCAAGCCCTCTGACCTGCCATGCCCTCGTTGATCGTGACTGTAGACGCCATAGCCTTTGGGTACGAAGCAATTGACCAAGTTCGCGTAGCGCCCGCTGTGCTCGGCCAAGCCGTGGACGACAAGCAATATCGCCTTAGGATCTCCGGCTGGCAGCCAGCACTGGTAGTAGAGAGTGAGGTCTTTAAGGCCTCTGAATGTACCTTCCTTGCGTTTCATACTTATGCTCCTCCCTCAAAGAACAGAGTGCAGACGGACATATCCCGCAGCACAGGGGACATCCCTGTCCAGCACAGTATACGGCATTTTGACAAGTCGTGCCGTCATTGTCAAGACCAAACCGAGCGCTGGATCTGGCAAGAAGCCAACACGCGCGGGAGGCTCATTTCCCAAGGCTTGACAGGGAGCAAACAACCCCACACCCAGAGACCCCGGGGCTTCCTATCAAGTTGGGAAATGCCAGACTAAGCTTTGAAGGCGAGGGCTTCCTTGGGACACTGAAGAACGCAGGCTTCGCAGGCCTCGCAGACTTCAGGGTGTCCAATTGTCACTATCTTCTGTCCATCCTGCTCTATCTCAAAGACCCCTCTGGGACAAACGTCATGGCATATTCCGCAAGCGGTGCACTTGCTCTGATCAAGGACTATCCTACCACCGATGATTTTGACCCGGCCCCCGAAATCCACCGGACCAATTCGCCTGAGGCCAAGTCTGTCCAGTAGAGGGTCGATGTCGCTCTTGTAGAGCGGAGTCACTCCGCCAAAATCAATCCCGATGACTACCACAAGTCCCATTGCCATCAACAGCAGGTCACGGACATATCTCGACTGGCCGGCCTCGAGGAAGATGTAGCCAAGCAGTCCTACCCCCAATAACGCTTCCAAGAAAAGCAACTTGTGCCAACCTCTTCTACCCGGAATAAACGGATACAAGCCGTACATCAGTAAGAAAAGCCCCAAGCTCAGGGCCACAAACTCAGCCAGCCAAGCTTTCAAGAAGAGGGCCAAGACAACAACAACGAGCAGGAAGATAGGGAAGGAAACACCGAAGCCAACATCCAGTCGGTCGATAAGGGGCCACTTCACACGGCGCATGCTATCGGTCTTCTTGAATCCACCAGCCACATATTCAGGTATGTCCCTAGCATACACAGGGCCAAACTTGCAGCGCCACCCTGTCTCCCTTTCTAACTACCCGAGTGTCAACACCCGGCGCTGCCAGCTGAGGTAATATCAGAGTCCGTTTAGTGACCTTGTCGCTAATCCCCGAGGTCTTGACCACTGAGATCACGGAATGGGCAGTGAAGCCGCCGCCTTTGGCGGCACACCACACGTTGATTCCGCCGGTAGGTGCCACCAGCAAGTAGCAATCCAGACCCTGTACGTTATTGGTTAGCCTTTTCACGGTTAGGTCAAAATTAGCGGTGACAAGAACTGGGCTTGTCTCATTGGGGTGGCCAAGAACCCTGAGCCCAGGTTCCGTGGAAAGCGGCAGCAAACGGAAGAGAGTCCCTACGACTGTTCTGACGGGCTCATTGAGTCCCACCTCTCAGGCCCCTTTCTCGCAACATAGAGTCCGAAGAAACCGCGGCGGCTTGTCCTTCGATAGATGATGTGGAACCCGGCACCAGCCAGAAGACCTTCGATATCTCTCACTGGCTTGGTTGATGTCTGCGTCAGGACATAGGTGATAGCCACGAGAGGAATACGCACCAGGGAGTGCAGTATCCGTTTGGCCAAGGATCTCGGCCTTATCTCGTCAGCCACAATAATGAGGCCGCCAAGTTTGAGTACCCTGTAGCTCTCCTTCAAAACATATCTCTGCTCATCAGAGTAGAGTTCGCTGAAAACCAGGGTGCTCACGATCTTGTCAAAGGTCTCATCATCAAAAGCCTTATCCATCTCGGTAGCGCCCATTTGCTTCAGATGAATCCTATCGCCCAGGTTTCTTTCTTCTATCTTCTTCCTGGCAATCTCTAGCATATCCGAGGATATGTCAAAGGCCATCACTGAAGTGCTTTTCTCGGCACACAGAATCGCCAGCGTACCGGTGCCGCAGCCAATCTCAAGAACCCTATCACCGACTGTGATGTAGTTCTGGACAATTTGCGCCTTAACCTTCTCATTTTCCCCCAGAGACAGCAGGTTGATGCCAGCGTCGTAGCGCTCAGCGGAGGATTCAAGGACCTTCATGAAGACGTAACTTGCCATTTCTATTCTTACCCCATTATAGCAGTGTTCTGCCAACGGCGTAGCTGGCAGAGCGCAATTATGTAGAGCATCCCCTCGCCTTACAACAGGATGTACAGCCTAAGGCATTGGGGCACAGAGTGCGAATCGCTTCCCGCGTTGGTCGATACCACCACAGGCACACGGGTATGGGAGCTTTCACGCGGATACTGGCGGGTGCCGGTCTGCCCAAGGTCGCGCTACCTCAAGCTGCGCTGCGAGGCGGAGAAGCGTCGCCTCATCACCGAAGCGTCCAACGAAATGTGTGCCTATCGGCAACCCATCAGCATTCCAAAAGAGCGGCACCGACATGGCAGGTTGCCCAGTAGCATTGCAGATTGGGGTGAATGGGGCGAAGCTCGCTGCACGGCGTTGTCCTCGAAAAGGGTCGTCCGGCGGCGAATCAAACGTGCCGAGGGGCACCGGTGCTTCACCCAGTGTGGGAGTCAACCACACGTCATAGCTAGTGAAGAAATGCGCCACGTCACGTGCTATCCTTTGAAATGCCGTCAGGGCAAGCAAGTAGGCTGAAGCCGTCCGCCGCTGCCCCATCTCGTACAGTGCCCAGGTAGACGGTTCGAACTGGTCCGGCGTAGGCGTTCGCCCCATTGCAGCGGCCGCGCTATCTATCGTCCAAGCGCACCCCGATGACCATAACGTCATGAAGGCGCGCCCCATCAATTCACCATCAACTGTTGGACCCGCCTCACCCACTTCGTGCCCCAGGTCGGCACACAATGCCGCCGCATCATGGACGGCACTGACGCAATCTTCATGCACTGGGACGTTGGTTAGCGCCGTAGTGGTGAAGGCAATGCGTAGGCGCCCAAGAGGGGCACCTACCTCCTCCAGGAACAGCCGTCCCGGCGGTGGCGCACAATAGGGGTCTCCCACATCCGGCCCAGCGGTGGCATCAAGCAAGGCGGCGCTGTCGCGCACTGTACGAGTAACAGCGTGCTCGACCACCAGGCCACTCATGACATCGCCGACACCGGGCCCCAATGGGTTGCGCGCCCGAGTGGGCTTCAGGCCGAAGAGCCCACAGCACGAGGCTGGAATCCTGATCGACCCACCACCGTCGCTGGCGTGGGCTGCTGGGACCAGTCCGGCGGCCACAGCAGCAGCAGCCCCACCACTGGAGCCACCTGCAGTCCGGTCTAGATCCCAAGGATTGTGGGTCGGGCCGAATAGGCAAGGCTCGGTCGTGGGAAGAAGGCCGAACTCAGGCGTGTTGGTCTTGCCAAGGATAACCAACCCCGCACGCTTCAGCCGTGTCACCAGTTCGCAATCCCCACGAGGTACGAAGTCCTGTAAGAAAGCTGCTCCACACGCCATGGGCACGCCCCCGTAGGAGGCTCTTATGTCCTTAAGCAGGAACGGCACGCCGGCAAAGGGACCCTCAGATAACTGGCCGCCGGCGGCAGCACGCCCCTGCTCATACATTGGTGTAATTACCGCATTGAGGGTGGGATTCAAACGTTCGATCCGCTCGATAGCCGCGTCCACGAGCTCAGTCGCCTTGACTTCACTTCGCCGCACCAACTCAGCCTGGGCAGTAGCATCAAGGAAAGCAAACTCATCCAATCGCGCCATAGTGCTCGTCCTCCTCACTGATGAACTGGCTGATTGCTAGGGGATGTGCTGACACTCGCCGCCAACAACAGTCTATTTCGGCAGCCGCTTCAACTCAAAGACGACCGGGTTCGCTGCGTCAGGGCAGGCGACAGTGGTCCTATCTGGATCGTCTTCCCAAGGGAAAGAGCCACCGAACTGGAGCACCGAGGCAAAGGGGAAAAGCGTATACAACGCCCACGAGCACACGTTAGGTGGAGACTTGTCGCCAATGGGAAACTCATCGCCTACCTCATGATTTGCAGAACAGGTGCCCTTTTGAGATATTACCTTGGCAACGACTTCATACGTCTCCATCTCAGCCATGCTGTTTCCTCCTTGTTAGCTTGCTGATCACCGACGCCTCACAACTCGGTGGCTGAAACCAGACCATAAGTGCCCTCACGAGCGCTGACGAGGCGGAATCAAGCCGATGCATAATTGGCTCCCTGAAGCTCCAAAACATAGATATTTGGAATAACTCAAGAACAGCCTAGAACACACCCATACTTATGTATCTTTCGACTCTATCCGGCAAGACGGTGACGATGGTTTTGCCATTACCCATTTCCGCGGCAACCTTCATCGCAGCCAGCACATTCGCTCCAGAGGAAATGCCTACCATTAGTCCCTCTTTCTTCATCAGGCTTCGCGCCATGCCTATCGCATCATCGCTGCCTACGGCAACGACGTCATCTATAAGGTCCATATTTACTAGGCTGGGGACAAATCCTGGGCCAATCCCCTGTATCTTGTGATACCCGGAATCGTCCCCGCTCATCACTGCTGACTCAGCAGGCTCCACAGCTACAATCTTCACGCTAGGGTAAACGCTCCTCAGAGCTTCGGCTACACCCATTAGTGTGCCACCGGTACCCACCCCAGCTACAAAGGCATCGATTGGGCCATTTACCTCTTCCAGAATCCTCTTGCCTGTGATTTCTCTATGGGCCACCGTATTGTCGGGATTCTCGAATTGCCTCGGCACCCAGGCATCCGGGTCCTCTCGTGCCAGTTCCTCAAATCTCTTCATAGCACCAGCAAAGCCCTCCTCAGCCGGTGTCAAGACTACGTCAGCCCCGAACGCCTCCATCATCTGTATCCGTTCCTGGCTCATATATTCGGGCATCACAGCCACAAAGCTGTACCCCTTTATCTGTGCCAGCATAGCAAAAGAAATACCAGTGTTGCCGCTGGTAGCTTCAATCATTCTGCCTCCGGGCTTGAGATCACCTCTCTTCTCGGCCAAATCCATCATGTAGAGCGCCATCACATCCTTTATGCTGCCACTAGGATTCAAAGCATCTACTTTGGCCCAAATCGTCGCACCAGTGGTGTTCACCTTGTTCAGTCTTACGAGGGGTGCCTTTCCAATCAAGTCTAGAACGCTTTCAACCATCTATACTCCTTCCTGGCCGGGGACACTACCAAACATCCCAAATTAGGCGTCTTTTCAATCCAGCTATCAATCTTACACCATTTGGGCTAAGCTGGCCAGCAATCGATAAAAGCCCAAAGCCTTGCCCCAGCCCAGTTTTTCTAATATACTTCCCGCAATGCCGGCGGCATGGAGCAGCTGGGGAATACTTCCAACGCATGTCAGCTAGTCTGGCTGACTGCAACTACCACCCACGTCGGCGTACTGAAATTGCGAGATCCGGAATGACAGCTGTACAGACTCTGGGGCTACTTGGAATTCTCTTGATTGTCGGCTTCCTCGCTGACTACCTGTTCCGTAAAACCAGCATCCCTGACATACTCATTCTAATCTCACTGGGTTATCTCATAGGGCCTGTTCTGTACATCGTGGATCCCTCCGATTTGGCTCCAGCCACACAAATAATCGCCACTCTAGCCTTGGCTGTGATTCTATTTGACGGCGGCCTAAACCTTGACCTTGCTGTCATTCTGCGGAGCGCGCACAGGGCAGTATTGTTGGTTTTCCTGGGCATCGCAATCAGCATGGCGGCGACAGCAGCCTTTGCCCACTACCTGTTGAATTGGGGACTGCCAGATAGTCTATTGCTTGGTGCCATCGTAAGCGGCACCAGCCCTTCCATAGTGATACCATTGGTCAGTCGAGCCAGGGTGACCGATGAAATCTCATCAGTGCTCAGCCTAGAGTCCGTTCTGAATGGCGCGTTGGTCATCATCATCGCCTTGGTTGTTCTCGACATCATGAGTACCGGTACGGCCGAGAACGGGCTTTCTGCGGCAGGGAAAGCTATCGCCATAGAGTTCTCTCTGGGTGCTTTAGCGGGGATTATGGCCGGAATTATCTGGCTCTGGGTACTCACCCGTCTCAAAGGAGAAACCTACGACGACATTCTAACCCTAGCTGTTTTGTTCCTGCTCTACTCCGTAGTAGAGAGCATGAATGGCAGCGGGGTCATCTTCGCCTTGGTCTTCGGGCTCGTGTTAGGCAACGGAGTGCGAATACCCAAGTTATTCACCATTAGGCGGACAACTGAGAGCGCCGAGATAATGAAGAAATTCCATTCCCAGATATCTTTCTTTATCAAGACCTTCTTCTTCATCTATCTCGGATTGATTATGACCTTCAATGAGCCACGACTCATTATCCTTTCCATCATCCTGTCCACCCTCCTCCTGCTCAGCAGGTACCTGGCAGTACTCATGAGTTGCCTGGGTAACAGGGCTCTGTTTGCCAACAGGCGCCTGCTGACATCAATGCTCGCCAGGGGACTATCGGCCGCCGTGGTCGCCCAGATAGTGGTCACCTCCGAAATCCCCAATGCTTCGGTTTATCCTGACATCGTTATCGCCGTTATCCTCGTCACAGTCATAATCTCTAGTATCGGTATCACCCTCTTCGCTAGACGAGCACGCGCCGAAGAGTCAAACTAATCCGTACGAAAAGCAGTGATGTCGGGTGTGTAAAGAACCGTGGCGTTGGCCAGAACGACAAAAAGCCCGCCAGAGAGTTCAAGCCTTCAAGATTCACAAACGACCTCTGGCGAGCTTTTTCAGTCTCTCCAGCCGCCTAAAACACGGTTGAGCACACTATAGCGCTCCCCTGAAGAAAAGCCAGTTTTGCACTCCTACTTCACTTCCACCAAGGCCCCCGCCTCCTCCAGCTTCTGCTTAACGGTCGCCGCTTCTTCCTTATTCACGCCCTCCTTGACTGGCTTCGGCGCGCCTTCCACCAAGTCCTTAGCCTCCTTCAATCCCAAGGTGGTTAGCTCCCGTACAGCCTTAATCACGCTGATCTTGTTCTCCCCGATTTCCTTGAGTACTACGGTGAACTCCGTCTTCTCCTCTTCTGCCGCCTCTGGTGCAGCACCCGGCGTGCCCCCTGCCACAGCTGCTGCACCCACTGGAGCAAGCGCCGTGACGCCGAATTCCTCCTCCAAAGCTTTCACCAGTTCAGACAGCTCCAATACAGTCATGTTCTTGACGGCAGCTATGATCTCCCCTTTTGTCATCACCTGAGATCCCGCCGACGCAGTCCCCTTAGCCTTGGACTCCTTTTTCGCTTTCGGTGCCTCTTCAGCTGGCTTCTCTACTTCAGGTTGTTCAGACTCAACTTCGTTCTCTGGCATTCTAGCCTCCTTCTACTTGCTGGATTCTGGCTTGAACCACGTTCAGAAAGCCCCGCAAAGGCGCACTGACTACATTATGTAAAGCCTGCAGCGGAGCTTGTAACTGCCCTATCAGCTGGGAGATCAGTACGTCCTTCGGCGGTGTAGCAGCTAGAACAGAAATCTCCTTAGCCGTAAGTAGCCGATCACCCAACACTCCACCCCTGATTTGCAGCACCGAGCCGGACGAGCGAATATGCTCGCTCAAAACCTGCGCCGGCTTAACCACATCATCGTAGCCAAAAGCTACAGCCAAAGGGCCGGTCAGCAATGCATCAAGCTGCCTCTTGCCAGCTTTTTCGGCAGCAAATCGGGTTAGCGTATTCTTCACCACTCGATACTCTATGCCCATCTCAGTCAAACGTCGGCGTAGTAGCACCATTTCTTTGGCCGAAAGCCCGCGATAGTCAGTAGCTATGACAATGGTGCACCGAGATAGGCTATCGACCAACTCATTTATGACTTCTTCTTTTCTTTGTCTCAGCATAATCGCACTCCTAGGAAATCAAAAGGCCCCTGTGCCATAACACGGAGGCCTGCTCTCAGTTCCGAAGAACCTGTCAAAACCAACGCGCCTCAGCAGGCATCTCTTTTGAGCCTAACGGCACCTGCAGTCATGGGCACAACACAAGAGGCTGCTATTCAATTCATAAGGATCACAAGGAGCTAACCGGCAAGGCCAGAGTAGACTTCAAATCAAGCTTAATGCCGGGCCCCATGGTGGTCGACAAGGAAGCGGTCTTGATGTATTGTCCCTTGGCGCCACTGGGCTTAGCCCTCAGTACAGCTTCTACCAAGGCAGCCAGGTTTTCCAGCAGTCTATCCCCATCGAAACCAGCTTTACCAATAGGCACGTGGATAATTGCTGTCCTATCTAATCGGAATTCCACCCGACCTTTGCGAGCCTCAGTAATTGCCCTGGGCAAATCATCAACGGCTACCACGGTACCTGACTTGGGATTGGGCATCAAGCCCCGCCGCCCCAGGATTTTCCCCAGTTTTCCCACCTTCCCCATCATATCTGGTGTGGCTATACTCACATCAAAGTCAAGCCAGCCATCTTCGATCTTCTTAACCAACTCATCGCCACCAACATAATCAGCCCCGGCTTCCTCAGCAAGTCTTATTCCCTCACCTTGAGCAAAGACAAGAACTCGAATCTGCTTGCCCAGTCCGTTCGGCAACAGAGCTATGCCTCGCACCTGCTGGTCAGCACTTCTAGGGTCAACTCCCATCTTCAAGTGAAGCTCGACCGTTTCATCAAAGCCGGCAAACGTAGCTTTCTTGGCTAGTTCGATAGCTTCAATAGGCTCATATGCGCTATTTCTATCGACGAGTTTAGCTGCTTCCCGATATTTCTTTCCTCGAGTCGCCATTTCTACTCCACATCGATTCCCATGCTGCGGGCCGTACCCTCAATAATCCGTGCTGCTCCTTCAATGTCCAGAGCGTTCAAGTCTTTCATCTTAAGCTGAGCAATCTCATAAAGCTTCTCACGAGGCAGTGTGCCTACATTTTCCCGACCAGGATCGCCACTCCCTCTCTCAGCATTCACGGCTTGCTTCAGTAGTCCAGATGCTGGCGGAGTCTTAGTAATGAAAGTGAATGATCTGTCTTCGAATACGGTAATCTCCACCGGGACTATAGAGCCGACCTGGGGGGCCGTCTGCTCGTTATAGTCTTTGCAGAAAGCCATGATATTGACGCCATGTTGCCCTAGAGCCGGCCCTACTGGCGGCGCTGGCGTGGCTTTGCCGGCTTCAATCTGAAGCTTGATGATAGTCATAACCTTTTTGGCCATTTACAACCTCTCCACCTGCAAGAAATCAAGCTCTACTGATGTTTCCCGTCCGAAAAGGGTTAACAGAACCTTCACCTTCCCTTTTCCCATGTTTATTTCATCAACGATGCCGGCGAAGTCAGTGAAAGGCCCATCAACTACTCGGACGCTCTCCCCCTTTCTGAAGCCCACTTTAACCTGAGGTGAACCTTCCACCATTCGCTTCAGAATCGTACTTACCTCCTCTTCAGCCAAAGATGTCGGCTTGTTACCACTACCGACGAACCCGGTTATCCCAGGGGTATTTCGCACCACATTCCAGCTGTCATCGTTGAGTACCATTTGAACCAATACATAGCCAGGGAACACCTTCCTCGTCACCGTTCGGCGCTGTCCACTCCTGATCTCGATTTCGTCTTCAGTAGGAATTACTATCTGGAATATCTTGTCCTCAGCATCCATAAATCTAACTCGCTGTTCCAGAGCTTTCCTGACTCGTTCCTCATAACCAGAGTAAGTATGCACAATGTACCACTGCTTGTCACCGTTTCGCATCAGTCTAGCCCCCACCTAAGAAAACCTTAGTGACCAGTTCGGCAAAGCCATAGTCAATTGCCCCCAAGAGAAGGCCAATAGTGACACAAACGATAAGAACCATGATTGTCAGACGCGTGGCCTCCTGTCTTGTTGGCCAAACCACTTTTCTCAGTTCACCAATGATCTCACCAACAAAAGCGAAACGAGACCTTTTTTTGGGCCTGGTAGCTAGGGACTGACTTCTCTTGGTCAAGGGTTATCTGGTCTCCCGATGGAGCGTGTGGCTGCGGCAGCGGGGGCAGTATTTCCTCAATTCCAATCGCTGGGAGTCATTATTCTTGTTCTTGGTAGTGGTATAGGTTCTCTCCTGGCAATCAGTGCATGCCAGGTGAATAATGCCACGCAATTCGCCCTTCTTGGCCATAATTACTCAAGGATCTTACTGATCACTCCAGCCCCAACTGTCCTACCTCCCTCACGGATAGCGAAGCGCAATCCTTCCTCCAAAGCTACGGGATAAATGAGCTTTATGGTCATCTTTATGTAGTCGCCAGGCATGACCATCTCCACTCCTTTCGGCAACTCTGCACTCCCGGTAATATCCAGCGTCCTAATGTAGAACTGCGGCTTGTAGCCGGTAAAGAAAGGCGTATGTCGACCGCCCTCCTCCTTGGTCAACACATACACCTCCCCTTCAAAGTGGGTGTGGGGCTTGACTGAGCCTGGTGCTGCCAAAACCTGCCCTCGCTCCACTTCGTCTCGCTCAACACCTCGGACCAAACACCCAACAGCATCTCCGGCTTCTCCTGACGGCAGAGTCTTGTGGAACATCTCTACTCCGGTTACCACAGTCTTGCGCGTCTCCTTAATGCCCACGATTTCAACCTCGTCTGCCGTCTTCACCACACCTCGCTCTACCCTGCCGGTAACCACAGTGCCACGCCCCTTGATACCAAAAACATCCTCTATCGGCATCAAGAAAGGCTTATCCTTAGGCCTCGCCGGAAGTGGCACGTATTCATCCACAGCGTCTGCCAACTGCAAGATTGGCCCACACCACTGGCATTCCCGTTTCCCACAACCACATTCCAAGGCCTTGAGCGCACTGACTCGGATAACAGGGGCCTTATCTCCTGGGAACTCATACTTACTAAGCAATTCCCTGACCTCAAGTTCAACCAGCTCCAGAAGCTCTTCGTCTTCCATCATATCCACTTTGTTCAAAGCAACCAGCACACAGGGCACTTCTACCTGGCGAGCCAAGAGAATATGCTCCCGGGTCTGAGGCATGGGACCATCTGGAGCACTAACCACCAGTATTGCGCCATCCATTTGAGCGGCTCCGGTTATCATGTTCTTGATATAGTCGGCATGCCCCGGGCAATCCACGTGAGCATAATGTCGCTTCTCAGTTTCATACTCAATGTGAGCAATGGCAATTGTCAAACCCCGTGCTTTCTCTTCAGGAGCGTTGTCTATCGAGTCGAATGACCTAAATGAAGTGTCTCCCAGCTTCGACAAGCATAGCGTCATCGCCGAAGTCAGGGTGGTCTTACCATGGTCGACGTGGCCTATCGTCCCTACATTGATATGAGGCTTTGTCCGCTCAAAAACCTTCTTTGCCATCTTAGAAAACCTCCTTCTCTAATCAGCCCACAACCAGATTCGAACTGGTGACCCCGTTCTTACCAAGAACGTGCTCT
>CAZTRR010000038.1:3393-17790 GCA_964616785.1 uncultured Dehalococcoidales bacterium | reverse complement strand
CTTAGCTGTTTCGCCTTGCCTTTGCTCCAGACTGCGACTAAAATAGAAGGGCTTTGGAAACCGGGAAGTTGCGGGACAGGCTTGCCGACGCCCTGAAAGGACATGACGCTGATTATGTCGAGATTCGGCTTGAGGAGACCCAAGCAAGTCGCATTGTCTACCGCGGAGAAAGACTGGAGGAGATAAGCAGAACATCCAGTCTTGGTGGCAACGTCCGGGCTCTGATCAAAGCCGGCTGGGGCTTCACTAGCTTCAACCATGTCGACAAGCTGC
Source organism: uncultured Dehalococcoidales bacterium (assembly GCA_964616785.1). Taxonomy (GTDB): domain Bacteria; phylum Chloroflexota; class Dehalococcoidia; order GIF9; family UBA5629; genus JAUVVE01. The sequence continues at coordinate 17,517 of CAZTRR010000038.1, read as the reverse complement.
GGGACAACGCGGAGCTAGCCGTAAAGCAGGCACGGCTTGTCGGCAAGGAAGACACCAAGTTCAGCCAAACCGAGCCGGTATCTGACATAGTAACTGCCGAGACAAAAAAGGACCCAACGACCGTTCCGCTGGCCTCGAAAAAACAGTTGCTTGACGAGTACAACGCAATCATTCTGAGCACATCCAAGATTCAAACATCGAACGTCAGCTACCACGACAGCCGGAAGAAAGTTGTGCTCGCCACCTCTGAAGGCACCTACATAGAGCAGAGTAGAGTTGACCTGAATCTTCGTCTCTCGGCTATAGCCAGCGCCCATAACCAAGTTCAGCAGGTCGGCTTAAGTATGGGCAGCAGAGGCGATTTTGCCGCCATAGAGAGCCTGCATGACCAGGTGAAAGAGATGGCCCAGAGGGCGGTCAGGCTTCTCTCAGCGCCCCAAGCTAAGGGAGGAGAGTATACCGTTATCTTAGACCCAGTCTTGGCTGGGGTCTTCGTTCATGAGGCCTTCGGGCACTTGTCCGAAGCCGACCATGTTTACGAAAACAAGCGGCTACAGGACTTGATGCGCCTGGCCCGAAGATTTGGCCGGAAACATCTCAATATCGTTGACGGAGCCGCCGTCCCCGGACTGCGTGGCAGCTATCAATATGATGATGAAGGTGTGCCAGCGACAAAGACCTACCTTATCCGAGAAGGTATCCTCGAAAGCAGACTCCACTCCAGAGAAACAGCCGCCAGGATGGGAGAAAAGCCTACAGGCAATGCCCGTGCTCTTAACTACCGTTTTGCTCCTATTGTACGGATGACGAACACTTTCATTGAACCCGGGTCGACATCTTTTGAAGAGATGCTCAGCGACATCAAAGAAGGTATCTATGCCAAGGATTGGTACGGAGGCACAACCAGCCTGGAGATGTTTACTTTCTCCGCCGGTGAAGCCTACATGATTCGCAACGGAAAAGTAGCTGAACTGCTGCGGCCGGTAGTACTGACCGGCAATGTCTTTACCACTTTGGCCAATATTGACGCCGTTGGCAACGACCTGAAGATGAATCAGGGCGGCGGCTGTGGCAAAGCTGGACAAGCGCCGCTGCCCGTTTCCAATGGCAGTCCTCATATAAGGATCAGCCGTTGCTTGGTTGGGGGCAGCTGAATGGACGAGATTCTGTCACTAGCCAAGAAGGTAGCTGAGCAAGCTGAGGTGTTTCAAGTCTCCTCCAAGAGGACTCCAGTCAATTTTGAAGCCAACCGGTTGAAACAAGTCCAGACCAAGGAAAGCGCCGGTACTGCCTTGAGGCTAGTCAGAGATGGCAGGATTGGCTTTGCGCAAGTTGATGGCTTTATCGAGCCCCAAGCGCTCGTCAACATGGCAGTAGAGACCTGTCAATTTGGCATGCTTGCCAAATTCGATTTCCCAGGCCCAAAAGCCTATCCCCACATAGACATCTTCGACTCGCAGATAGACGATGTGACAACCGATGACATGGTAGAGTTGGGAGAGCAACTTATAGCTGCAATAAGACAACATACACCTGATATTGTATGCGAGGCATCGGTGTCCAGAGGCACTGCTTCAGTCCGTATGATTAACACCGCAGGTGGCGAAGCCGCCTATAATAAGAGCTTCTTTGACCTGAGCCTTGAAGGTATCCTCGTCCAAGACCAGGATATGCTCTTCGTTGGCGATAGTCAGAGTTCATGCCATCCCATCCTTGATTCTGGTACGGTAGCTGAAGAAGTTATCAGGCAACTGGAGCTAGCCAAGAAGAACGTGAGCATATCCACCAAGCTGATGCCGGTGATTTTCACGCCACAGGGCGTCGCCAGTTCGCTCATAGCTCCCCTGGTAACAGCTTTCAATGGCAAGATGGTACTTGATGGAGCTTCACCGCTCAAGGATAAACAGGACAAGCAGGTGTTCGACAAGAGACTCTCCTTGTGGGATGATGCCACCCTGCCTTACCAAATAGCCAGTTGCCCCTGTGACGATGAGGGAATGCCGAGTCAGCGAACGCCGCTTGTCGAACACGGGGTGGTATCGCAGTTCCTCTATGACCTGCACACAGCAGCTCTGGCCAATACCCAAAGCACCGGAAACGGCAGCCGTCACGGTGGCCTGCCCTCGCCATCCCCAAGTTCCATAGTCATAGGCGAAGGCGATGTCCCCTTCTGGGACATGGTAGGAGATATGAAGCAAGGCTTGATCGTAGACCAGTTGATGGGTGCCGAACAGGGTAACATATTGAATGGAGACTTCACTGGCAATGTTCTATTAGGATACAAGGTAGAAAGGGGAGAGATAACAGGCAGAGTGAAGAACACCATGGTTTCAGGGAATGTCTACGAAGTCCTGAGCCAGCTTGAGGCAGTGGGGCAGAAGTCAAGGTGGGTTGGTGGCTTTCTACGGACTCCCTGCCTCTACTGCGCCAGTTTGTCGGTGGCCGCGAGGTCAGGATAAGCTTGCAACGTGAGGACAGGTCGCCAGACCCATCCAGCAGATGGGGGGCATGGACTAGCCGCAAGAGCTGCCCCTCCGGAATGACAGAAAGCGATGACTTCAAGGTCAGGGTGACAGCAAGGAATCAGCAGGATATTTCGCATGAAGAATACAGTCAGGCTCTATAAGGAACCACATCCCAAGGCGTGTGACTTGATTGCAGCTTGGCCCGGCATCGGAAACGTGGCACTCATAGTGGCGCGCTATCTGAAGGACAAATTGAATGCTGAAGAGATCGGGGAAATCGAACCTTTTGATTTCTTTGACCCCATCGGTGTTATGGTCAAAGGTAATGTAGTGGAAGCCCCACAGTTCCCGGAGAGTAAATTGTATTATTGGCACAATCCTAACTCCGACAGGGACATAGTCTTGTTCATTGGCGATGAGCAGCCGAGTTTCAAAGGCTACGAGCTGGCCGGTTGTATCTTGGATGTTAGTCAGAAATTGAAGGTCAAGAGGATATACACCTGCGCCGCGGCTATTTGTCGAATTCACCACACCGAACAACCAAGGGTATGGGGGGCAACCACAAATGAAAAGCTACTTGATGAGCTAAAGAAGCACAATGTCGTTCTCCGCGGCGACATTCAAATCGCCGGGCTTAACGGCTTGTTCTTAGGAGTTGCTAAGGAGAGGGGCATCGAAGGCATCTGCCTGCTGGGTGAGGTGCCCGCGTATGCCACTCGAATACCCAGTCCAAAGGCCTCATTGGCCGTGCTCACAATCCTGACCAAGATCCTCGGCATAGGCGTCAACTTAGCCGACCTAGCCAAACTGTCCGAAGAGTCAGAGGAGGAAATGAAGAGGCTAGCCGCTGAAGCTATGGGGGAGTTTATCGACCGCTACACGAGACCTGTGTGGCCACCAGACGAAGAGGAGGAGGAAGACGAAGAAGATAGCGAGGAGGACGAATAGGTGACAGCGGAGTCACCCCCTCACAAGCAGTGTATCGCCGAGATCTTCGACTCGAATAAGCCTCTAGTCAATTCTGAATTGGCCTACCTATCCGACCTGACTGGCGAGGGGCTGGACTTCCTAAAGGAGGTCTGGGCGAAGGCACATGCCGAGCGGCGGCGTCAAGTCATCTCTCACCTTGTCCACCTAAGCGAGGCTGACCTTAGACTTGATTTCAGCAGTACCTTTGTATTCGGCCTTGGTGACCCTGACGAGGCAGTCAGGACCCAGGCAATTGCTGGCTTAGAACCGGAGGAAAACCACCGTTTTATCAGGCCTTTGCTGCGAGCCCTCAAACAAGACACCTCTACCGAAGTCCGGGCAGCAGCAGCCGTAGCTTTGGGCAGATTCGCCCTGTTAGGCGAGCTAGATAAGCTATCCACTCACTATACAGACAAGGTATACGCAGCTTTGCTAGAGGTTTTGGATAACGAGGCAGAGCCAGTCGAAGTGAAGCGCCGAGCCCTGGAGGCTATTGCTCCTCTCAGTCTGCCACGAGTCAAGGAATCTATACAGAGAATCTATCACAGCAATGATGTCAAGCTCAAAGCAAGCGCGGTGTACGCCATGGGCCGCAATTGCGATACAGCATGGCTAACAGTCTTGCTGACCGAACTCACTAGCCCTGAAGCCGAGATACGCTATGAGGCTGCTAATGCCTGCGGCGAGCTTGGCACCGACGAGGCTGTGCCTCACCTCATAATGCTGACCAAAGACGAAGATGGCCAAATTCAGGAAGCAGCCATAAAGGCGTTGGGTGAAATAGGCGGCGATGAAGCCAAACAAACCCTGAGTGAGTTGGCAGAAGACCCTGAGCCCGGAGTCCGCCAGGCAGCTAGATCTGCATTGAAGGAGCTTCATTTTTGGGAAGACCCTCTATCTTCAGGACCCTAGTAAGACCGCCAGTATTGGTTGGTGAGAAGGTCAAGCTACGCCCCAAACGCATACAAGATGCCGTCACTGATTATGGCTGGCGGACGGATACCGAGCTATGCGAGCTCGATGCAGCTCTCCCTACGTCAAGCTCCTTCAAGGAGTACCTGAGGGGTTACGCTGAGGAGTTGCACTATCCCGGGCCAGGTTGCCGTTTCGCCATCGAAACCGTGGATGGGAGACATATTGGCAATTGTAGCTATTTCAATATAGACGAGACCCACAAGGATGCCGAGCTAGGCATCATGATTGGCGACAGGGCCTACTGGAACCAGGGTTACGGAACTGATGCCATACTTACCTTACTGGACCGCGTTTTCTCGCAAACCAAGCTAGAGAGGATTCACCTCAAGACCTTGAATTGGAATGTCCGAGCGCAGAAGTGCTTTCAGAAATGCGGCTTCGTCCCTTGCGGCGAGCTAACTCGCGGCGACCACCACTTCATCAATATGGAGATTCGCCGCTCAACCAGGCCGCGAAAAGAGGCATGAGGGAACTCACACTCAAGGACAATGGAGGGCGCCCACGGCACAATGGAACTCAAACACAATGGTGGCTTAGGCATATTCTTCGCGGCGCGTAACGTCGCAGTAATGGGCTCATTCAGGGAAGGCTGGATGGGCGGCTACGGGGTCATTAAGAACCTGCGCGATTTCGGGTTCTCAGGTACAGTCTACCCTGTCAACCCATCCTATAGCGAAGTTCTAGGCATGGCAGTCTATCCTACGGTCAACCATGTGGCTGACGACATTGATCTCGCCATAGTCATCACACCTTCACAAGTGGTGCCAGCGGTTATCGAGCAATGTGCTCAGAAGGGAATAAAGGCAGCTATTATTGTATCTGATGGTTTTGCGGAGACAGGCAGAGAAGGAGCTAGACTCCAGCAGAAAGTGGTACATATTGCCCGTCATGCCGGAATCCGCCTTATCGGGCCAAATACGATAGGCATTGCTGACACTGCTACTGGTCTCGTGACCACACCCTATTTCACAGGTTACGACAGGATCCAGAGAGGAGCTACAGCATATGCTTCCCAGACTGGCATTGTTGGTGCGCAGGCGCTGCCACTCGAAGACTGCGCCTATCCTGTAAGCAAAATATGTGATTTCGGCAACAAATGCGACGTTAATGAAATCGACTTCCTTGAGTATCTAGCGGCTGACCCCGAGACGAAAGTCATTGCCCTGCATCTGGAAGACATAAAGGACGGCCGGCGGTTCATGGACGTTGCTCGAAAAGTAGTCGCCCACAAGCCAGTACTGATTCTTAAACCGGGGCGGAATGCGGCGAGTATCAAAGCCGTGGCTTCCCATACCGGGTCAATGGCAGGGGCTGACCAGATCTACGACAGTGCCTTCAAGCAGGCTGGTATTGTTCGACTCAACACCTGGCAGGAATTCCTGGATATACCCAGAGTCTTTGCCTCCCAACCGTCGCCCAAAGGCAACCGAGTCGCCATTATCACTCTCTCTGGAGCAGCCGGCATAATGGCAATTGATGCAGCCGTGGAGAGCGGACTGGATGTCGCACACCTATCGTCCGTAACGGATGATAGGCTGGCCAAGATTTCCCCCAGACTGGCCAGCAACCCTGTTGATGCTGGCCAGGTGGCACCATTCGTTAGTGACTTCACTGCCACGCTTGAATCGATAATATCTACAGTGCTAGCGGATGATAATGTGCATTGTGCTATGCTCATCCTTTGGGCCGCTTCATCCTCAGATGCACAGGACACGGCTGACGTGTTTCGCCGGCTGAAGCAACAGGTCTCAAAACCGATGACGATCTGGATTTACGGACCAAAATTGTCCGCCAAGGAAGAGCTATCGCGCGCGCTGGAAGCTCTGGGGTTCCCCACCTTTAGTAATCTGGAAACTGCGGCCAAAGCACTCGGTATCGCTGCACGTTACGCTGAGGTTAAGTCACATCTTAATGGGCATAGTCTGCATTCGCCTGGGCACTAGAGATGATACGGTTAGCACCGTGCTCAAAAAACCAACTGTTTTGACAAGGCTTTTCATCCTACTTGAACAGCAACTGGCTTGACGCGCGGTAAGGACGCGAAGGCTCGTCACGATGCTAATAGGTGAAGATAGACTGCTTGTCGGTTATGACCCTTTTGGTTGCAGCCAGCTCGTGACGGAGGTGCTTCGAGAGGGCAAAAAAGGCTCGGTGGCTGAGACCATCGTAGGATCTCAGTTCCTTCGACAGCCGAGCCATAATCCTGCGGTCCACTTCCTCCGAGGGTAGCTCTTCAGGGGCAATACTGTTGGAGGCCGTGGAGAATCCCCACATATCAACAAAGGAAGGAACGTAAACCTGATACGGGCAGACTATGGAGAAAACGCTTTTCAGAGTGTTTACGATTGCAGTGAAGTTCTCCAAGTTGGTCCAGCCAGAGGCTCCAGACTGGACAGACATAATACCCTCGGGGCCTAGTCTTTCTCTCACGAGTTGATAGAACTCCTGGGTGTATAGTAAGCAAGCTGGGCCTCCTTCCAGAGGCTCCACCAAGTCAATAATAGCAACGTCAAATTCATCGCTGGTTTCCTGCAAATACCTCCGGGCGTCTGCGAAGTGAAGCTCAGCACGTGAATCATCGAAAGAGCCACAGTGGATGGCCGGGAGAAAGCGACGGCAGACATCTATGACTTCCCTGTCAAGGTCCACCATGACTGCCTTTCTCACTGTATCGTGAGCCAGCACTTCACGCAGAGTAGCCCCCTCACCCCCCCCAGCAATGAAGACTCTTTCTGGATTTGGATGACTGAGCATTGCGGGATGAACCAGGGCCTCGTGATAAATGAACTCATCCCGCTCGCTGGACTGAATCTTACCGTCCAGTACCAGGCAAACGCCGAAACTCCCAGTGTCGACAATGTCCACACACTGGAACTCGGTTCGCCCCGAATATATTACCTGCCTAATGCTATGGAGCTGAACAAGGTCAGGACTGACAGCATCGTGCAGCCATTTACTTTTGTCAGGGTTATCTGGGTCGCTCATCTTAACTCGCAGCTGACTTGGTCACTTTGCAGAATCCCCCTTTCTAGCTCAAGAAAAGAGGGATCCTTTGACCCCAACTTCTCCACCAGTCGTTTGACAGCTCGTTCAGGCTCAACAGAACTCCCGCAAGTGAATACGTCCACAGCTGCGTAGCGGTGCTCCGGCCAGGTATGAATACATATATGAGATTCAGAGATGATTACCACACCACTTATCCCGTGAGGGCTGAACTGATAGAAGCACTCATTGACTACGTCAGCTCCGATTTCTTCAGCAGTGTCATGAAGGCAATTTCTAAGGTAGTCTAGGTCATCCAACACCTCCCAATTGCAATCTCTGAGTTCTAGCAGTAAGTGTCTTCCGAGAGCATTCAAATCACCGTCCCTCCTTAAGATTTTTTATTTGACGAAGTTCTCACCCCCAATCTGCCACACAGTGTATGGCAACAAGCTGTAATTGTATATACTGCAAGGACAATTTTCAAGAGCCCGTACCCTTTTCCTATTGACAAAGGCCTTTTGACCTTGTAGAATCTCTTGACAAAGGCTTATTAAGCCTGTAGAATCAATCAGGAGTCAAAATAAGGAGGTGAAAAATTGAGGAAAGTGATAGGTGCTGTGTTTGTCATGGTGCTGGCAGTGTCGCTAGTGCTGGTGCCATCCCCAGTGTCAGCCGGGATTGGTGATGATTGCACCTGGGACCCGGTGAAGTGGGAGACCAACGAGAACTCCTGGAATTTGTATCTCATGCACTGGGGCAGGACACCAGTCACTGCCATGTCGCGCCTGGCAGGTCTCTGTGCTCCGCCCAATATATGTAACCCGGCCCGCGGCACAGACTGTGCAATAGGCTCAGGCCGCTACCTCGCAGACCCCAACGACTGCACCCTGGGCGGGTGCTCTCATTGCCGCGTGGTACAAGAGGGCTTCCTGGCAGGCTGCTCTGATCCGGCAGGATGCGAAGCCTCGATGTCCGGTGAAGCGTGCCCAGCGCTGGGAATGACCGAGGAAGAGTGCGCCTGGGATCCCATATATGAGGGCTACTGCCCGAAGTGCTGCTGCTGCTGGGGAGTCAGCCTGGCTTTTGCCAACAAGAGTTGGGCTGCCTGTGACATCAGCGACCACCCGCGGGTCAACAACGAGCATCTGAACCATTTTGGGAATAGCGAGGGCGGTGGCGCCAACTACGGTGGCGACTGGGGAATCTCCGGATGCGCGCATACCGACTGCATTTCCCAGACTTGGTGTCTGCAGGACAATCTCTGCGCTACATGCAGTCCCTAAGTGGAAACAAGCACAGATATCGTAAGAAGTTGCGACAGTCTGTGTAGTCGATCAGGTATTGTACCGAGAGCCCCAGTTGGAAGCCGGATCGGTTTCCAACTGGGGTTTTGTCCGCCTCTCCTGATCAGCTCTGGCGTGACATCACGGCTCTCCCGAGCCTCGGGGGCTCACTGCCGTTTTCCCGTGCATGATCTTGGCTTTGGATGTTTTGCTCCGAACCGTATGACGAGCGTGCCTGCCGGCTGCCAGTATCACCACACCTTGAACTCCGCACTTCCTGCCATTCTGAGCCAACCGTTCCCCTTAGGTCATCCTGAGAGAGCCCTTCGCCGCTGTCATTCTGAGCGTAGCGAAGAATCTCACGTACAGCTCAGGGTGATCTGCAGCGTCTCAGAAGGCTCAGGACAGGCTCCTCGACCGAAGAAGCTGTCTCACCAAAGACTGGCACAAAGGTAAGGATCCGTAGATTCTTCGCTGCCCTGAGAACATGACAATGGAGGCGTGCTAGACGCTGTTTCTTCCGTTCATTGCCGTGAGTAAGGGAGTATATGGACTTGTCTGAAGAAACTGGACTGATCACCGTCTATGTGGCCAGCGGGCAACCAGAGGCACAAATCATCAAGGGACGCCTCGAAATCGAAGGTATACCTGCCATGCTCCGCTATGAGAGTGCCGGGATTATCTACGGCCTCACCATCGACGGCTTGGGGCAGGTCGAAGTCCAGGTGCCGTCCACGTTAGCCGAAGAGGCAAGACAGGTCTTGGCCGCCGGGCAAAGGGAACACTAAACGCTCAAGCCCAGCTCCGAATGAAGAGCCTTGAAATCAAAGTAGCCGCCCAGAATACTCTCAAACGTCTGCAACTTCTGAGGACTACGAAAGCTGGCTTTAGCCAGAGCCTCTTCAATACCAGCTATGGCCCCGGAAGTATCCTGTTTAACCAGCATTATGGGCACGCGCTTGTCTTCAGCCTGACGCACAACAGCCGCCGAGACCTTCGACTCGCCAGTAAGAATAAGGCACTTGGTCGAAGTCTCCAAAGCGGCTAGCTGCATGTCGGCCCGGTCGCCACGAATCACCGCCGCCTTGTTGGCCTTACGGCTGAAATACTCTATCCCGGAATCGAGAGTCATGGCTCCCAGCATTACGCTCTCTATTATCTCGTCAGTGTTATCCGCGCAGGTCACGATTTCTCCACCCAGAACCTGCGCTGCCTCCTGAACGCTCACACCAAGCAGGCTGCGAACCTCGGGAAGTACTCCCAAGATCCTCACCCCGGCCTTCTGAAATGAGACTGCCACTTCTTGCTTCATCGCCTCTGTCCTGGACTCTGGCACGGAGTTGACAACAACTCCCAGCAGCCGTTTCCCCAGTTTTCTGCCTACTTGTGCGATTCCTGACGGATCCAAAGTCGCCGAGCAACGTAACACAATTATCACTCTGGCGTCCAAGGTCTCAGAAATCGTATGGCAAGCTAGGGTGGACACGTTGTCTACGCCCAAGTCACTAAGCCCTTCCATCAGGACAATGTCCTTATCTCGAGATATCCTGGCATAGGCCTGTTTGAGCCTTCGCGTGAAATCCGCCACGCCATCGGTTAAGCTCTGCCACAAGTCTTGACGGGATAAGCGGATAGGACAAAGTACCTTGGTAGATTCCCTTAGCTCGAATGCTTCCTTGATAAAAGCGGCATCTTTGTGCCCATCTGAACCGCTGATTTCAGAAAGCTGGACTGGTGCAATAAAGCCTACTTTCATCCCCTGGCTAAGCAAATGCCTGCCAATCCCAGCGCACAAGGCTGTTTTCCCGGCGGCTTCCACTGAAGTTACATATAAGGCAACCATGTTTCGTCCTGATACCGAAGCCCAGTTATTATATTGTTTCATCCCGCCCTTTACAACCAGCGCGTAGCGGCCTATAATATATCTGGATCTTCAAGCGAAGCTGAGAGTCCCCACGCTCTCATTTTTTTTACTACCTTCCGAACTGAGGAATAGCACATGGCCACAAAGAAAATCATAATAACTCAAGAGGGTTTGGCTAGACTGCAGTCTGAACTGGAACACCTGCTTTCAGTACGAAGGCAGGAGGTAGCCGCAAACATCAAGCGTGCCAGAGAGATGGGGGGCACTGAGAACAATGCCGAATATGATGATGCCAAGAATGACCAGGCTTTCGTTGAAGGTAGGATTCTCATGATGGAGAATATCGTCAGGAATGCCGTAGCTATTGAGTCGCCAGCCTCACCGGGCGTAGTCGAATTGGGCAACAAGGTACTTATTGAGAATCAGGACGGCAAGATAGAGCAGTTTACTATTGTGGGCAGCGCGGAAGCCAACCCCGTTGGGGGTAGAATCTCCAACGAGTCACCGGTAGGGAAAGCTCTTCTGGACAAGAGAATCGGCGATGAAGTTGAAGTGCCAACTCCCGCCGGGGTGCTCAAGCTGAAAATACTGGAAGTAAGTTGAGCGCCATGGTGAGGTCGGACCAGATTGCCCAGCATTACCTGGAAAAGCTGGAGAGGATCCGCGGCCGAGGGATAAATCCTTATCCTCACTCTTACCGTCGCACGCACACTGCTCGAGAGGCCGTGTCTCTATTTGAGCGCCAGGAATCAAGCCGACAGGCTGTTCCGAGCGCAGAATTGAGCCTCGCCGGTCGTATTACCGCCAGTCGCTCCATGGGGAAAATCGCTTTCCTGGACATTCGCGACGGTTCAGGCAAGATCCAACTGTGCTTCAGTCGTGACCTCCTAGGCAACGACAAGTATGAGTTTCTCGCTGACCTCGATATCGGCGATATCGTCGGCGCCAAGGGCAAGCTTTTTCGAACCAAGACAGGAGAAATTACTCTCGAGGTGGCTGATTTCACTCTCCTCGCCAAGTCCCTTCAACCGTTGCCTGAGAAATGGCACGGGCTGGTCGACGTCGAGAAACGCTACCGACAACGCTACCTTGACTTAATCTCTAACGAAGAGGTCAAGCCCGTTTTTGCACTTCGCTGCCAGATTATCGCTGCTCTCCGGCATTTCCTTGATGAGCGGGGCTTCACCGAGGTGGAAACGCCAGTGCTGCAGCCACTAGCAGGAGGTGCCTTAGCTCGCCGCTTTAAGACTTACCACCAGGCCCTTGACCAGGACCTTTTCCTGCGCATCGCACTGGAGCTTTATCTGAAGCGGCTAATCATAGGAGGTTTTGATAAGGTTTACGAGATAGGCCGTGTATTTCGCAATGAAGGCATTTCGACCAAACACAACCCCGAATTCACCATGCTGGAAAGCTATCAGGCCTATGCTGATTACAATGATGTGATGAAGATGGTGGAAGACATGGTGTGCTACGTTGCGAAGGAAGTCGTCGGCGCGACTGAAGTCAAGTTCGGCGCTGAGCGTATCAACCTCAGCCCTCCATGGGAACGCCTTTCCCTGCGGGAGGCGATTGTGGAGCGCTGTGGTATTGATTTCAAGGACTACCCTGACGCAGACGCACTGCGTACCAGGATGGAGCAGCTTGGAATACAGCCAGACCCAAACAAGGATAGGGGCAGGCTTGTGGACGAGCTTATTTCTACCTTTGTTGAGCCCAGCCTCATTCAGCCCACCTTTCTTATCGATTATCCTGTGGAGATGTCACCTCTGGCCAAGAGAAAGCAAGACGATGAACAGCTCGTCGAACGCTTCGAGGCCTTCGTTGGCGGCATGGAGATTGCCAATGCCTTTTCCGAACTCAACGACCCCTTCGAGCAGGCTAAACGCTTTGAAGCCCAGGAGCAGACTGTGCGCTCGGCTCCAAGCAAGACCACTGAGGGACTAGCAACGAAACTGGAGGACGAGGAACCAGAAGCCGAGACCATTGACGAGGACTTCCTTCTGGCGCTGGAATATGGTATGCCGCCTACTGGCGGCCTGGGAATCGGCATTGACCGTCTGGTAATGCTGCTCACTGACAGGCAATCCATACGTGAGGTTATCTTTTTCCCACAACTAAAGCTAAAATAACAAAGCTGCACCACTATGCTGGATACTAAGCTCATCCGTGATAACCTGGACTTGGTTCGCCAGGCCTTGGACAAGCGGGGTGACAGCGCTCAGCTCGACGAAATCACAAAGCTGGACGAGCGACGTCGCCATTTGCTCCATGAGATGGAGACGCTCCGAGCCCAGCGCAACGAGGTGAGCAAACAATTGGGCGGGATGGCAGACAAGCCACCTCAGCTCATTGCCGACATGCGCCAGCTCGGGGACAGGATTACTTCTCTACAGACGGAAATAGGCCAGGTCGGGGGTCAACTGGAAGACCATCTACTGCGATTGCCCAACCTCCCAGCGGCTGATGTGCCCGTTGGTAAGGATGAACGGGACAACATAGTGGTACGCTCCTGGGGCAAGCCGGGCCAGTTTTCCTTCACGCCACTTCCCCACTGGGAGCTCGGCGAAAGGCTAGGCATCATCGATTTTCAGCGAGGCGTGAAGCTCTCCGGCAGTCGCTTCTACGTCCTTAAGGGGCTCGGTGCTCACCTCCAGCGGGCGCTCATCGCTTTCATGCTTGACCTTCACGTAAACGAGCACGGCTATACTGAGATCTATCCTCCATTTATGGTCAAGCGGGAATGTATGGTGGCCTCAAGCAACCTGCCCAAATTTGCGGACAATCTATATCACGATGAGGAGGACGACCTCTGGTTTGTGCCTACGGCCGAAGTGCCACTGACCAACCTGCACCGCGATGAAATCCTGCCGCCAGGCTCTTTGCCTCTCCACTATGTTGCCTACACCGCCTGCTTCCGCCGGGAGAAGATGGCAGCCGGAAAGGACACCCGCGGCATCAAAAGAGGACACCAATTTGACAAGGTCGAACTCTACAAGTTCACCGAGCCTGAAACGTCCGACCAAGAGCTGGACAGGATGGTGAGCGATGCCGAGGAAGTATGCCGCCGGCTAGGCATCCCCTATCGAGTGGTGCAACTGTGTACCGGGGATTTGGGCTTCGCCTCGGCTAAGTCGTTCGATATTGAAATGTGGGCTCCCGGTTGCGGTGAATGGCTGGAAGTTAGCTCATGTAGCAATTGCGGTGACTTCCAGGCCAGACGGGCCAACGCTCGCTATCGTCCGGACCCTGAGTCTAGACCCCGCTTTGTCCATACTCTGAACGGCTCCGGCCTTGCGTTACCCCGAGTGCTCATCTCGATACTGGAGAGCTATCAGCAAGCTGACGGCAGCATAACAATACCTGAGCCACTAAGACCTTACGTAGGGGTGGAGACAATTACGGCGAGCCAGGCCTTCGGTACACCGCAATGACACTCGACTGTCTTTGCGAGGAGCGTGAGCGACGAAGCAATCTCAGGAAAAGGTCTTCAGTAGCCTGCCCGATGCACATTCGCCGTGTTCTTCGGACACACCTGGAAGTACGCCCCTACAGTCCCGGGCTCCTTTCGCCGCTGGTGTCT
>CAZTRR010000038.1:0-3293 GCA_964616785.1 uncultured Dehalococcoidales bacterium | reverse complement strand
CCTCTCCCTTGACGGGAGAGGGATAGGGTGAGGGTGATACGAAGTCTCCCCCTCCCTCTAGCTCCCTCCCACCAGGGGAGGGAGGAGAACACCTCGCTTCCCCTTCGCTCCACTCAGGGCTTCGGCGCACCACTTGATTTCACTTTGCTGTGCCCACGTGTATAATTAGGATAGGTGCCTGCTGGGCTTTTCAAATATATAGGCCCAAAACAGGGAAAAGCGAAGGTAGCAGAAGTGCTGGAACACACTGAAGGAATCGGGGGGGTATGACCGCGTGTCCCCGATGAACCACAAGCCCAAGTACTTCGTACCGCCGGAAGACCCTTCCGGTCAGCGTTTCTGCAGGAAATGCGGCGCAAAGTTGCCCCCTAATGCGCGTACCTATTTCTGCCAAGAGTGCACTCCGCAGGACGCCCCCTGGCAGCAGCTAGATAGAGGCCAGTCGCAAGCTTCCGCACGCCAGCAATCCCCGAAAGCTCCTCGCTTGGCGCCCCAATACATGTGCCCCAGGTGTCACACCGTGATCGACACTGCATACGGACGCTGTCCGAATTGCGACTTCCACGGTAAGATGTTACCCGTAGAGACTCCGCAGCCGATAGGAAGTGGTACACTGCAACCAACAGCAGCCGCAGCAGCGCCAGTGAGCCCTCCCCTGCCACGAAGTCCAAGAACTGTGGCACACCGCCAATCCCCCGAAGCTCCTGACACGCCGCACCAGTACAACTGCCCGCACTGCGGCGCTACTTTTCGCGATGCCTCGGTACCTTGCCCAAATTGCGGCTCCCTCGGGCCCATGCTACGGGTGGACATGCCGGAGGCAAGTCCCTCTGCAGCCGTAGCCGGCGACATTACACCAACACGAGAGTACCCTCCTCCACCCCCAACGCAGGTTACCGAAGAACCGCCACTTCGCGCGGCAACCGAACCGAGCATTCCACCATCACGGAGTCCGCTTCTAAAGGAAATAACTGAGGGCCAGCCGAGAGAATGGCACATCCCTGAGTCGGCAAAGAAAACGCTGGCCAAACTGGGAAGCGCCACACAAAGGGCGATACGTCCTCCATCACTGAGAAGACCGTTTGCGGGCAAGATAAGCCGACCCGCACCGAGACAATGGAGCGTCCCGGCGTCAACGGGACGGCTTCTGCTAAGAGGGTTCTGGGCAGTGGTCTTCCTTGCCATCGCAGGCTTCGGCGGCTACTACGCCGTGACCGAACTAGGGAACGTTTCACTGCCTTCAACTTCAACCGCCAACCCCGTAGCTATTCCGTCTGCTGCCCCCGGCCAAACCTACACCCTTGGCACAGACGTTAGTCCTGAAGGGGCAGGATCCCTCTCTCCCCACAACGGGACATACGAGTCCGGCGCTGAGGTAAACCTGACGGCCACTCCCGCCGGCGGTTACATCTTCAACCGCTGGGGCGGTGATGCTGTGGGTTCGTCGGCAATCCTTCCCATCGCCATGGACTCCGACAGGAGCGTCGTAGCATATTTCAAACCCAAAGACCCGACCCCCCCGGAGATCTCGAATGTCACTGTTTGCAGGAAAACCGACCTGGCCGCCACTATAAGCTGGTCGACTGATGACCCCGCTACCAGCCAGGTTGAATACGGGACAACGCGTGACTACGGGCATACCATACCGTCCGACGAGGAACTCAGACAAAAGCACGAGGTAGGAATACCGGGCCTGGAAGCCAACACGAAGTACTACTTCAGGGTCAACTCAATCAACGAGAGCGGAATTGAAGCTGAATCCCACACAGACACATTCACGACTCTGTACGCCATCCCCGTCGGCTATGAGGTGGGCAACCGCGCCCCGCTATTCGGCCCCCTCCGAGAATACACTGACGTTGGTAATACGCAGTCGTCCAACAATGGTGAAATGGTTGATTTGAAAAGCTTCCTGGGCAAAAAGAAGGTCTTGCTTGACTTCTGGTCAACGAGTTGTTCCGCTTGCATAGCGCAGTTCCCTCTTATTCGGGAACTGTATCTGGACGAGAATTGGGCCGACAGCAACTCGGAGTATTCAGATTTCGCCGTAATCACCGTTTGCATCGACGGGCATAGAACAGACCGCATCGGAATCCTTATTGAGAAATACAGCAACCCCGAGAAGTTTGGGCCTTTCACTTTTCCCATCTTGCTTGATGAGGAGGGTACAGTCAAGGATCCCTATCACATCTGGAGAATACCGTACACCGTCTTTATCGATTCAGAAGGAATCATCAGGGAAACCCAGATTGGACGTTTCCATGAACGGGAGGAAATAGAGAGTATACTCAACCGCCTGTAATAGCCCTGCGCCAAAACCAGCCGGCTCAATGATTCATGTGCCGCCCTTCAGTCTATTCATGGTTTGCTCAACCCAGTCCTTATTCTGGCCCAGGCAAGCCCAGGACCGGTGACAGGCCTCGCTCCGCGCAACATGCACCCCGCCAGGTCTATCCGCCGTACCTTTCACCCTGACTCCGTCAGGTGGGTCCTGCACCCGATATTCTACTTCTGACCGTAGCTGGGTGTATAATGGAGGAGATACTCACTATGTATCGCGATATCGACCAGGGCACAAGAGGAAAGCAAGAGGATAGCTCAAACACCAGGACACGCCAAAGCAAGCGGGAAACGGTAAAAGCGTGCAGCAAATAATCTTGTGTCCTAAATGCCGGTCACAAATCACTCCACGCCAGCGATTCTTCTGCGGGAACTGTGGCACGAGGGTATGCCCCGGTTGCCATGACGCTGTTCCTGCGAGATCCAGATACTGTCCGCGGTGCGGCTTCCTTTGTGGCACTGCAGAATTTGCAGGGATGGCTCAGCCGGCACATGCCACGCCACCAACACCCGCACCAACGCCCATACCCAGGGCACCAATGCCCCCTCCAAGCGCACCGGCTCCCGTCCCCAGTGCAGCAACTCCCGAACCAATGGCACCGAGTCCGCGACCCGCAGCCCCAAGTTCCATACCAATGCCACCCGGTCCATCGCCGGCTATCCCGCTGCCAGCCACCGCTCGCCAATTCCCTGGAGCTTATGATACGGGGCTCCAGAACAATTGCCCACAGTGTGGGGCCAGCGTTGACATTGAATCCGGACAATGCCCAAGGTGTGGTCTACTCCTTGGCAAGAAGCTGCTCGAAAAGATGCAACAGCAGACACCACCCGCGGCGCCGGCAGCAGCGAGCGCCATGCCAGCGCCAGCGCACCTGCCGCCCCCACCAAGGCCACAGAGCATGCCGGTCCAGCCCTTCCCTAGTGGCGTGTACGGCCGGCCGCCCCAACACGAC
>CAZTRR010000037.1:4689-18092 GCA_964616785.1 uncultured Dehalococcoidales bacterium | reverse complement strand
CAAGAAGACCTGTGCCTTGATTTTGCACTCGGCATCGGATATACTCATCGTAACCTAGCTACGCGGATGGCAACCCTGGGTCTGAGGGTACCACAAGGAGAGTTCAGGTTTTCGGGCACTGTGTAAGAGGACATGAAGTTAGCTGTCACTGGCAAGGGCGGCGTTGGGAAAACCACGGTGGCAAGCCTTCTGGCCTGGGTATATGCGAGCGAAGGCAACAAAGTCATTGCCATCGACGCCAACCCTGATGCCAATCTGGCTACAGCCTTGGGCATCAGCTCCGATGAAGCCCAGCGCATAACCCCCATTGCCGAACTCAAAGACCTAATCCAGGAACGCACCGGAGTCAAAGCAGGCAGCATCGGCACCTTCTTCAAAGTCAACCCGAAAGTTGATGACATTCCTGAGCAATTCTCTGTCAAGAAAGACGGGATACAGCTTCTCGTTATGGGCACGGTCAAGAAAGGAGGCAGTGGGTGCCTATGCCCAGAAGGAGCTTTGCTCAGGAGTCTGCTCAGCCATCTGGTACTGAGCAGGTCCGAAGTAGTCGTTATGGACATGGATGCTGGTGTGGAGAACTTGGGTCGAGGCACGGCCAAAGCAGTCGATGCCTTCATCATAGTCGTCGAGCCAGG
Source organism: uncultured Dehalococcoidales bacterium (assembly GCA_964616785.1). Classification (GTDB taxonomy): domain Bacteria; phylum Chloroflexota; class Dehalococcoidia; order GIF9; family UBA5629; genus JAUVVE01. Next base: position 17,457 of record CAZTRR010000037.1, on the reverse strand, counting down.
ACAGCGAAGCTTCCAGACGGCTCGAGCTATTCGAGACCTGGCCAAAGACCTGGGCGTCGGGAAATGCTACACAGTTGGCTCAAAGACGCGAAACGATGACGACCAGCAGTTCATCATAGATAACCTTCCCGATTTTGAACTGCTAGGGTTCATAAACTACCACCCGGAGATCGCTGAAGCCGATCGGTTAGGAAAGAACGTCTTTCATACGTCCCCAGGAGCGGTACACGACGTCAAAGAGATAGTAGCCAAGCTGGAACGAATCATACGGAAAAGCTGAAGTGGCCAAGAAGACTGTTCGAGACATAGAAGTCGAGGGGAAGAGGGTCTTGGTGAGAGTTGATTTCAACGTACCTTTCGATATCAAGAGCGGTACCATTAGCGACGATAGCCGAATTCGTGCTGCTTTGCCCACTATCAGGTACCTGCTTGACCACAGGGCAAAGGTCATCCTGTGTTCTCACTTGGGGCGACCACACGGTAAGGTAGTCGAGGAATTGCGGCTGGCGCCCGTGGCGCAGCGCCTGTCACAGCTTGCTGGTCTGCCAGTGTCAACCGTCTCCGACAGTATTGGCGCCCAAGTAGAGGAGGCCGTTGATAACCTTGGCAATGCCCAGATTCTGCTCCTGGAGAACATTCGCTTTCATAGTGAGGAGGAGGTGAATGATCCATCATTTGCGCGAGCGCTGGCCAAACTCGCTGATGTCTATGTTGATGACGCGTTCGGCGCTACGCATAGGGCTCATGCATCCACGGTGGGAATAGCGAACTATCTGCCGGCAGTTGCTGGCTTTCTGATGGAAAAGGAATTAGCCACTCTGGGCAGTATCCTGACCAATCCTGAGCATCCTTTCGGTGCCTTGTTAGGTGGGGCCAAGGTCAGCGACAAGATTGGTCTGATTCAGAGTATTTCAGGCAAAGTTGACCTGCTGCTTATTGGGGGTGGTATGGCAGCTACTTTCCTCAAGGCCCAAGGCTACGAAGTCGGCCTTTCCTTGATAGAAGCCGACAAACAGGACTTGGCTCATCGGCTGTTGCAAGCTGCCCAGCAGAACGGAGCATCCTTGCTTCTGCCTGTGGACGTTATCGTGTCCGATAGCATCAGCGAGCAGGCTACAGGACAGGTGGTTTCGGTAACAGTGATACCTCCCAGCAAATACGTCGCTGATATAGGTCCTCAGACCATCGAGCTTTTTTCCCGGGAAATAGAACAATGTCGAACTGTTTTCTGGAACGGCCCCATGGGAGTTCACGAATTACCTCAGTTCGCCCGCGGAACGACGGCCTTGGCTGAACTGCTGGCCAGCCTCAAGGCAACAACTGTTGTCGGTGGTGGCTCGACAGCCGAAATCGTCGAAGAAATGAATCTCACGCCTAAGATGACCCATGTTTCTACAGGCGGCGGTGCCAGTATGAAGTTCCTCGAAGGAGAAAACCTACCTGGCGTAGCCGTGTTGCTGGATAAGTGACTATGATTGCCCTCGAAGCGATAAGACAAATCAGTATAGCCTCACCGTCCAAGATAGTAATGCTAGTCATTGATGGACTGGGTGGGTTACCCGATCCTAAGACAGGTAGGACGGAACTCGAGACAGCTTCCACCCCTCACCTTGATGATCTAGCCAGAAAGAGCGTATGTGGGCTCAGTGACCCTGTAAGCCCGGGAATTACACCAGGGAGTGGCCCAGGACACCTGGCGCTATTCGGCTATGACCCGGTCAGATTCGCCATCGGGCGGGGCGTTTTGGAAGGATTAGGGATAGGCTTCGAACTCAGAGAGAATGACGTCGCCGCCCGGGGCAATTTCTGCAGTGTTGATGACCAGGGCCTTGTTACGGACCGCAGAGCTGGTCGTATTGCTACTGACAAATGTGCTGAACTGTGTAGACTATTGAGTCAGATCACGCTGGAAGGCAGCCAATTCTTCGTCTGGCCAGTCAGAGACCATCGGTTCTTACTGGTTCTGCGGGGTGAGGGTCTAGCTGCCGAGATCAACGACACTGATCCGCAAAAGACAGGTGTCACTCCTAACGTAGCTTCAGCGACAAACCCAGGCGCAAAGCACACGGCTGACATTCTCAATCAGTTTGTCAGGAAAGCCAAGGAGGTTTTGGCCGGGCATCGGCCGAGCAACATGATTCTGCTGCGCGGTTTCTCCAGACTCCCCGATATTCCTTCCATGGGTGAAACATACAAGTTGAAACCGGCGGCAATAGCCCGCTATCCCATGTACAAAGGTCTCGCCAGGTTGGTGGGAATGACAACATTCGACGCTGACGGTGACATCGAGAAAGCGCTCACCATTTTGACCGACTGCTATAATGAGCATGATTTCTTCTTTGTTCATGTCAAGGAGACAGATAGCGCCGGGGAGGATGGCGACTTCAACAGAAAGGTCAAAGTCATTGAACAGGTTGATTCGGCTCTTCCTCAGCTACTGAGTCTGAAACCAGCTGTGGTCATCGTTACCGGTGACCATTCGACGCCAGCCATGCTGAAAGGGCATAGCTGGCATCCAGTGCCTATCCTGCTGTATTCCCAGTGGTGTCGACCTGACAAGGTCGAAAGATTCTCGGAGTCGGCCTGCGCCGCAGGTGGACTGGGTAGATTTCCCGCCGTGGATATCATGCCCCTGGCCATGGCCAATGCCTTGAAATTGACCAAGTTCGGAGCCTAATCGTGCGAGTACCTTTGGTTGCTGGCAACTGGAAGATGAATACTAATGTCTCTGAAGCTACAGATCTTGTCCGGGCGATGCTGGCCGAATTGGACGGGATAACCGGTGTGGAAAAGGTGCTCTGCCCACCTTTTGTGTCTCTAACTGCGATAAAGAAACTAGTCCAGGGCACGTCCATTGAGTTAGGTGCTCAGAATATCTATTTTGAGCACAAGGGCGCCTATACCGGCGAGATTTCGCCTCGTATGCTGGTTGGTCTGTGCAATTTCGTCATCATTGGCCACTCAGAGCGGAGACAATATTTCACCGAGACTGACGAGACCATAAACAGCAAGGTAAAGGCAGCCTTGAGCTCTGGGCTTAGGCCTATTCTGTGCGTCGGTGAGAGCCTTGAAGACCACGAGACCGGCCAAACAGAGACTGTAATTGCCGGACAGGTGCAAGCAGCACTGGCAGAAGTGACTTCTATCAGCCAGTTAGTCATTGCCTATGAGCCCATCTGGGCTATTGGCACCGGTATGGCAGCCACTGGTGAGCAAGCCAACGTCTCTATCAGTATTATTCGTGGCACTGTGGCTAGCCTCTGGGATACCGATACCGCAGAAGCCATACGCATACTCTACGGTGGCAGTGTTACGCGTGACAACATTGCTGAATTCATCGCCAAACCAGACATCGATGGCGCCCTGGTCGGCGGTGCCAGCCTGAAGGGTGACCAGTTTGTGAGCATCGTCAGCCAGACAGCAGCCATCAAGTCAACGTAATGAAGTGCCTCGTTGCTGTTGTTGGCCCGACAGCGGTAGGCAAGAGCCAACTGGCACTGCGCCTGGCTCAAGATTTCGACGGCCAGATAGTGAACGCCGATAGTCGCCAGGTTTACCGCTACATGGAGATCGGCACAGCTAAGCCAAGTCGTGAAGCTAGGTCTCTGATTCGACATCATCTTATTGACATAATCAACCCCGATGAGTCTTTCAGCCTGGCCATCTACCAGGGATTAGCTAATAAGGCGATTGAAGGTACTCAGCACCAAGGTAAGATCCCTTTTCTGGTCGGCGGTAGCGGACAGTATGTTTGGTCGGTACTCGAAGGCTGGAAGATACCACCCGTGCCTCCCGATGCTGAATTCAGACATAACCTTCAGACGAGGGCCACAGAGAAAGGCACCTACGCTCTTTACCAAGAGCTTCAGAGGCTAGACCCGGCGGCCGCAACCAAGATCATGCCAAACAATCTCCGACGAATCATCAGAGCTCTGGAGATATATCAGGTAACAGGAAAGTGCGCCTCCCAGCTATGGCAAAAGCAGGCCCCTCCTTTTCCAGTCCTTAGTATTGGTTTGACTACTCAGAGGAATGATTTGTATCACAGAATTGACTCTCGCGTAGAAGAGATGATAAAACAGGGACTGGTTGAGGAAGTAAGAGATTTGATGGCAAGAAGCTACAGTCTGGATTTACCTTCCATGTCCGGGATCGGCTATAGGCATATGGGTATGTTCCTTGACGGGAGGCTCGACTTACCCACCGCAGTTCAGCAGATGAAGCATGACACGCATCGGTTCGCCCGGGGCCAATATGCCTGGTTTCACCTGGCCGATTCCAGAATCCATTGGTTTGACGTTCACGACGATATTTGCCAGAAAACAGCTAGTCTGGTGGAATCGTTCCTGGCTGGTACTCAGAACAAAGAGGTCAATCATGAATTTCAGTAAACTACAGGCTACCGGGAACGACTTCATCTTGCTGGACGCCCGCGATATACAGAGAGACTGGTCAAAGCTGGCAAAAGATATGTGTCGCCGTCATTTCAGCATAGGTGGCGATGGCCTGATTCTCGTGATGACTTCAGACATTGGTGGCTTAAAGATGCGGATGCTGAATCCCGATGGCTCGGAGGCTGAGGTGTGCGGCAACGGCCTGATATGCTTTGCCAAGTATGTCATCGATAGGCAAATAGCTCCCAGGGCAAGACTGGCCATCGACACGTTAGCAGGGATTAGAGAAGTCCACGCTTTCGCTGCTCACGGCAAAGTCAATCGAGCTAAAGTCAATATGGGCATGCCTCGCTTCAGCGCTGATGATATCCCAGCCCTGATGGGCAACCGAGAAGAGCGTAGGGGAGAAGTTGACATAATACCAATACTGGACTATCCTGTAGGTGTGGCTGGGAAAGAACTCAGTTTGTCATTTGTGTCGGTGGGCAACCCTCATGCCGTCAGCTTCACATCACAGTCGGTAGCCGAATTCCCTCTGTGCGAGATAGGGCCACGGGTGGAAAACCATCCCATGTTCTCGGACCGGGTGAATTTCGAGGTAGCCAAGGTTGTAGGTCAGAAGAAGATTGAGGCAAGGGTCTGGGAGCGGGGAGCTGGAGAAACTCTCTCCTGTGGCAGCGGCGCGTGCGCCGTCGCCGTAGTTGCCAGACTCAAAGGTTACATTGGTGACCAAGTTCACATAATGTTGCCAGGGGGCAACCTGGCCGTAAGCTGGGACGGTGTACGGGAGGTGTATCTCACCGGACCAGTGGAAGAGGTCTTTGCTGGAGAGTGGCTGGAATGAAACTTTCACACCGCCTTGACAAGCTTCCTCCGTACCTGTTTGTTGAAATCAACCGGAAGATCGCCGAAAAGCGAGCTAGGGGAGAGGATGTAATCAGCTTTGCCATCGGCGATCCTGATATGCCCACACCGCACCATATTATTGACCGGCTATGCCAGGCAGCCCATGACCCAGATAATCACCGCTATCCGGAGACCGCCGGACTGTCCGAACTTCGCCAGGCCATCGCCGTGTGGTACCAAAAACGTTTTGGAATAGCGCTTGACCCGAACCAAGAGGTGCTGCCGCTAATCGGCTCCAAAGAGGGCATCGGGCACATGTCTTTCTGTTTCATCGACCCTGGCGACCTGGCTCTGGTCCCAGACCCCGGGTATCCGGTGTACTCTATGAGCACGATACTGGCTGGCGGTGAGCCCTATTATATGCCGTTGACCGAGGAGAACGACTTCTTGCCAGCTTTGGAGGCTATTCCTGAAAAGATAACCGGCAAAGCCAAGCTCTTGTGGCTGAACTACCCCAATAACCCCACGGGAGCGGTGGCTGAGGTTGATTTCTTTGAGAAGGCAGTACATTTTGCCGGGAAACACCAGCTAGCCGTATGCCATGATGCTCCTTATACCGAAGTTGCCTTCGATGGGTACCGCCCACCAAGCTTTCTGCAGGCGCCTGGGGCTAGAGAAGTCGGCATTGAATTCCACTCTTTGTCAAAGACCTACAACATGACCGGCTGGCGGATAGGTATGGCTGTCGGCAATGCCGCGATGATAGATGCACTGTTTCGGTTCAAGTCCAATCTGGACTCAGGCATCCCCCAGGCAATCCAGCGAGCGGCTATTGAAGCTCTGAACGGTACGCAAGAGTGCGTTGCGGAGCACAACGCCACTTACCAAGAGCGCCGAGACAAACTAGCCAAAGCCCTCAATGATATAGGCCTCAGGGCCAAGTTGCCCAAAGCGAGTTTCTACATCTGGGCAAGGATCCCCGAGGGTTATACATCAGCAGGATTCGCCGCCGAGCTGCTGGACAAGACCAACGTGGCGGTTACCGCGGGCACGGGCTACGGCAGCGCCGGCGAAGGCTATGTTCGCTTGTCTTTCTCTCTGCCGGACGACCGCCTTGAGGAAGGCATACGCCGGCTCCTGAACTGGAAGAAACGCGAACAAGAGTAGGTTGACATAATATCTTGAGCCATGCGACAGATTCTGATTACTACTCAAACGGCACCTGAGAAGGCGTTTCTGGTCGGAGTCGAAGCCAAGGCCTGTGCGGATGGCTGGCCCATCGATAGTTCTTTGGAGGAGCTATGCTACCTAGCTCAGACAGCTGGCGCCGAAGTAATCGGCAGGCTGACCCAGAGATTGAAAAGACCTTCTCCAACTTACTATCTGGGCAGGGGAAGGCTCGAAGACCTGATCAATCTGAAACAGGAGTATCCATATACTATGGTCATTTTCAACGATGAGCTCGCTCCACGCCAGCAGAGGAACCTCGAGGAAGCTCTGGAAGTCAAGGTTATAGACCGTACAGCACTAATACTGGATATCTTTGCCAGGCGGGCTCAGACTCGGGAAGGTCAGCTCCAGGTCGAATTAGCCCAGCACCAATATCTTCTACCACGTCTTGCCGGGCAGTGGAGTCACCTCGAACGGTTGGGCGGCGGCATTGGCACTAGAGGTCCTGGCGAGTCGCAGCTGGAAACCGACCGTCGACTTATCCGCAACCATATCCACCGTCTTAAGAACCAGATAGAGGCTGTAAGACGACATCGGGCCCTCTATCGCCAAAAACGGCAGAAGAGCCGTATTCCCGTCGTTGCCTTGGTCGGCTACACAAACGCCGGAAAAAGCACTTTGCTCAATGCGTTGAGCCGTGCCGACGTACCGGTGGAGGACAAGCTGTTCTCCACTCTGGACCCAGTGACCCGTCGCTTGGTGTTGCCCGATAAGCAGCCATGCCTGCTTACGGACACCGTCGGTTTCATACACAGACTGCCTCCGTCTATCGTTGCTGCTTTCCGGGCTACACTGGAGGAATTGACCGAGGCGCATTTGCTGTTGCATATAGTTGACATAACACATCAGAACGCTGCTGAGCAGTTCCAGACAGTGGAGCAAATCCTAGCTGACCTTCACCTTGAGAGCAAGCTCCGCATCACAGTTCTTAACAAGATTGACTTGGTCGTGGAAGACCGCGACGAATTGGAGGTGCTGACCATCCCCCTGAAATTGCCTGATGAAGCAACGGTGGCCGTTTCTGCCTTGAAAGGGTGGGCGTTGGACAAACTCCTGGGCAGAATCGCTGTGTGTCTACGTCAAACCTCCACCGTGGCCTAAACCCAAAGTAGACCTAACTAGGGCAGAACAGAGAAATGCCACTTCCGGCGGCCGCAATCGACTATCAAAAGTGCCAACCTGGCGAATGTGACAATGGGGTGTGTGCTGCTGCGCTTAAGTGCCCAGGCAAAGTCCTGAGACAGGAAGCGCCTTACGAGTTCCCGTTTTCTCATCCATCTCGCTTCTGCAAGGGTTGCACCAAATGTGTCGAGGCCTGTTCCTTAAAAGCAATAGGGGTGCTGTGAACCAAAGTTACATGGGAGGACATCGGGGCACTTGACAGGAGAATACAAAAGGATTAACATAAAGCTGGTTCGGACAACGGCACTTTTGCGAACCTGGCATATGGGCAAAGAGGATTGACACAACAAGACATGACTCTGCCATCATTAATTGATGACTTCCTGGAATATCTGGAAATCGAGAAAGGCCGGTCCTCTCTCACTATCCGCGAATACAGACACTATTTGAAGCGCTTTCACGACTGGCTCAGCCAGAACTTCTCCGCCACAAAACCTGAGGACATAGACATGCAGCTTGTTAGGAAGTACAGGTTGTACTTAGCCCGCTTGCGCAACAGGAATGGCGTACTGCTAAAGCGCGTAACCCAGACCTATCATGTCATCGCATTGAGAGCCTTTCTTCGTTACCTCTTGGTTCAGCGTGACGTGCCCACCCTATCGCCTGACAAAGTAGAGCTGCCAAAGCAAAGCTCCCGCTCGGTCGCCTTCTTGAACCCGCAGCAGTTGGAAAGGCTGTTAAGCAGTCCCAAGATATCCAGCGAAGTGGGATTAAGGGATAGAGCAATCCTGGAGACACTGTTCAGCACAGGGTTGAGGGTATCGGAGCTAGTCAGCCTAAATCGTGACCAGCTCGATTTGCACCGCCAGGAGTTCGGCGTTAGAGGCAAAGGAGGTAAACTAAGGGTAGTCTTTCTGTCAGATACAGCCGCTCACTGGCTTGACCGCTATCTCCGAACGCGCCAGGACCACCTGAAGCCACTATTCATCCGCTACAGTGGCGCGGTGGATGTTCGGCGAGACGGCGAACAGATGCGGCTCACATCAAGGTCTATCCAGAAAATCGTCAGGAAATATGCAACGAGATGCGGCTTACCAATCCACGCCACCCCTCATACGTTGAGACACTCTTTTGCCACAGACCTTTTAATCGGCGGTGCTGATCTGCGGTCAGTTCAAGAAATGCTGGGCCACGAAAGCATCAGAACAACGCAGGTCTATACCCACGTTACCAACAAGCGTTTGAAAGAGGTCCACAAGGCTTTTCACGGCAGAAGCACGTAGAAACTCGGAAGCAACTCTTACCAATATGATGCCCTGCCAAGGAGAGCCAATAACCGAAGATACCGCAGGTATTATGTCAACTACACTGAGATGCGCTCTCGCCAATTGATGGCAGGGACTCAACTTCTTTGGCTGGGAGTGGCTACCGCCACCGCGGGAGCCTTGTATTCAGCAGTCCCGTGGAGTATTCTCAGAAAGGCATCCATTACCACCGGGTCAAACTGCCTCCCCTTGCCCTTTTCCATCTCAGCGCATGCATCTTGAAGGCTCATTGCCCACCGGTATGGGCGATCTGAGGTCATGGCATCATAGGCATCAGCCACGGCAAGAATCCTGGCACCCTGCGACAGCTTTTCCTTGCCCTCTGCACTGCTTGACATGTTGCTACAAGCTTCAACAACCATCACGACCCCGATCTCCTCAGATAGCTCCTCACCCGACAGCCCATCAGGATAACCGCCGCCGTCATAGCGTTCGTGATGGTGTCTAACCATTCTCAGGATTTCTACATCTTCGACAACCGGGCTCAGGATGCGTTCCCCTATTTCAGGGTGAGCCATTACTTCTCGGTATTCCTCATCAGTCAGCCTGCCCGGTTTATTCAAGACCGATTCCCTCACCCCTATCTTACCGATATCATGCAGCAGCCCAGCAAGCCGTATCTTCTCAACTTCGTCCTCGGGCATGCTCAACTCTCGGGCAATAGCAACAGCCATTTCCGTCACCCTCTGTGAGTGACCACTGGTATACCTGTCGTTGGCTTCCAGAGCATAAGCCAGCGACGCGATTGAATTGAGAAACGAGTCGCGGATCTTCTCAGCCTGTTCCTTGACCTTATCCTCAAGATGCAGCCGGTACTCTCTATTCTCTAGTATCAGCTTCCTCTTATCCAGTGCCATCTCCACAGAAATTACAAGCGCATTCAGGTTCACGGGCTTGACAATATAGTCATAAGCACCCATCTTCAGTGAAGTGATAGCCGTTTCGACGTCGTTTATGGCGGTTATCATGATGGCAGCAGTATCTGGACATTTAACCTGAATTTGTTCTAGTACATCTGTACCCAGTCTTCCCGGCATTTTGATGTCCAGCAAAGCTAGGCCGAATTCACGGGCATTGAGTTTCTTCAATGCGTCAGTCCCATCACAAGCCACGGCACATTCATGGCCCTCTTCAGTCAGCCTCCGAGAGATGATGTCCCTTACGGAGAACTCATCGTCCGCAACCAGGATTGTCGCCTTCTCCATGTTACTTGTCATGGTCCACCTCCAAGAGCCTTTTCAACTACCTTTATGATTTCGTCGGACCCAAAAGGCTTGGGCAGGTGAGGTCTTCCCGTCGAAACCAGAAAACGCTCGGTGGCTGGCTCTATTGTATCTCCGGTTATGAAGACCACCTTTTCGGCTGGCTCTGGGAAGCGGCGTTTCATCGTCTCGTATAGCTCCTTGCCGCTCATAGCTGGCATCTTGAGGTCGATGATACAAAGCTCATAACCATTTCTGGCTATCTTTCTCAGAGCAGTCCTGGCGCTTGATGCACTGTCCGTTTGATAACCGTGCTCGGAGAGAGCTCTGACCAAGATGTCGCAAATCGCTGGCTCATCATCGACAATCAGGATACATGCGGCTCCTTCGTCCCTGCGTGGCGGGGTTACCTTTGGCGCAGGTCTTTTTTCCTCAATCACCGCCTCAGTTTCCCGTACTACCGGTAACTCAATGGTAAAGGTCGTCCCTCTCCCTTTCTGGCTTTCCACATATATGTTGCCACCGTGCTGAGTTACGATGCCATGGCACACACTGAGCCCCAGACCCGTACCACTTCCCACTTCCTTGGTGGTAAAGAACGGGTCAAAGACATTGCCAACCTGTTCCGCGGGCATTCCAGGACCATTGTCCGCAACGGAAATCCTGATGCACCCTTCCTTCATGCCGGTTGTTACCCTAATCTTCCCTCGCCGCTTCACTTCGCCTACGGCTTGCTCAGAGTTGATGATGATGTTTAGCAAGACCTGCTGAATCTGATGGTAGTCAGCCATAGTCCACGGAAGGTCGGCGGCCAGATCGATGTAGACTCCAATATTGCTCGTCCTCAACTCATAATCTCGCAGTTCCAGGACCCTCTGCACGAGCTCATTCACATCGAAATAGCTCTTCTCGGGTTTACGCCGACGGGCAAAGCTCAGTAGGTTTTGCACTATTTTGGCAGCCCTCTGGCTTTCGCCGTAAATCCTATCAAGGTCTACCTTGACATCTTGCGGTACATTCTGCTTCGCTGTGAGGAGCTGGGCATAGCCCATAATGCCGGTCAGGGGGTTGTTCAACTCGTGAGCCACGCCCGAAGCCAATTCACCAATCGAAGCAAGCTTGCTGCTCATCAGCAGTTGCTGCTGCACCGCTCTGCGCTCGCTGACGTCGCGGCCAATGCCCCGGAAACCGATAATCTCCCCTTCGTCGTCTCGCAATGGAAAAACCGACGCTTCTACAATTCCTCTTGTTCCATCCTTTCGAACCACTGTCCAGGAAATATCCCTCGCTGGCTGCCCCGTCCGGTACACCTGGTTAAAAGCCTGATACACCACCCCAACATCCTCTTCGGATGTGAAATCCCGATAGTTCATCCCCACCGTCTCTTCTCTGGGATACCCCAGGCTGCGGCACGTTGAGTCATTGGCAAAGGTCAAATTGCCCGCGAGGTCTACCTCGAAATAGCTATCTTCCATGTCTTCCAGGATAGTCCGATATTTCTCCTCCGACCGCCCGAGGGCTTCCTCTGCCTCCTTGCGCTCGGTAATATCACGATGGACTCCACGGAAGCCGATAACCTCCCCCGCACGGTTTCGCAGAAGCGAAGCCGAGACTTCACAGAATCGCCTGCCGCCATCCTTTCTTATGAGTTCGGCAGAGAATCGTTCCAGCGGCCTGCCCGTCCGGTACATCTCATTGTAGACCTTATGCACGCGTCCCGCATCGTCTTGAGGCGTCAAAACGCGATAGTCCATTCCCAACATCTCTTCCTTGGAGTATCCCATGATGAGACACATCGAATCATTGACAAACGTGTACTTGCCAGCAAGGGTTACTTCAAAGTAGCCGTCTCCCATCTCCTCCAGAATAGTGCGGTATCTCTCCTCCGACTCCCTCAAAGCCTCCTCCGCCTCCTTGCGCTCGCTGACATCACGCGCGTTACCCAACACCAACGCCCGCCCCTCTATCACCACCGGGAACGTCCTTATCTCCACGGCAACCAGACCACCGTCCTTCCGGTTGAGGATGAACTCACTTACCCCCGTGGCCTTCCCTTGAGCGTTCTTGGCGAAAAGCACTAACGCCCTCTCTATCTGGTCCACCGGGATTATGCCCGCTTCCACGAGATTCCTCCCCACCAGTTCCTCTTTCCTGTAACCCACCATCTTCTCGGCGGCTTTGTTGCCATCGACGAAATTGCCTTCCATGTCCATCAAAAAACAAGCGTCAGGCGCGAAGTCAAACAGAACCCTCAGCCGCTCCTCCGAACTTCTCAGTTTCTCCACCATTTCCTGGCGCTCGGTGACCTCCCGGCTGAGCCCTCGAAATCCGATGATCTCCCCCTTCTCACTTCTCAGGGGGGAAACCCACGTCTCGCCAAATCCAGTGGCCCCGTCCTTCCGCATGTATTTGAAGGTAGGGATTCTGCCCGTCCCACCTGTCTGATAAGCCTTCACAAAAGCCTTATACACCCCCTTCTGGTCTTCCACAGCAATGAAATTTCGATAGTTCATCCCCACCAGCTCTTCTCGAGGATATCCCAGGTCGCGACATATTGTCTCATTGAAAAACGTGAGATTGCCGGCTAAGTCCATCTCGAAGTAGCTATCCTGGATCTGCTCCAGAATAGTCCGGTATCTTTCCTCCGAC
>CAZTRR010000037.1:0-4589 GCA_964616785.1 uncultured Dehalococcoidales bacterium | reverse complement strand
CTCGAAGTAGCTATCCTGGATCTGCTCCAGAATAGTCCGGTATCTTTCCTCCGACTGCCTTAAAGCCTCCCCCGCCTCCTTCCGCTCAGTTACGTCGCGAGCAACTCCGCGAAAGCCAACAATATCGCCCTTCGGGTCTCGCAAGGGGTAAACTCCCCCTTCAATGAATCGTCTCTCGCCATCCTTTCGCAAGACTTCCCAGGTAAACCACTCATCTGGCTTGCCCGTCCGATACACTTGGCTATAAGTCTCGTAAGCCAGCTTCGCATTCTCCTGATTCATGTAGGCGCGGTTGTTCATTCCTATCAGTTCTTCTCTGGAATACCCCAGGATACGGCACACCGCATCGTTGACAAAGGTGAGGTTGCCGGGGAGGTCTGCCTCATAATAGGCCTCTTCCATGTCATCCAGAATAGTCCGGTATCTCTCCTCCGACTGCCTCAAGGCTTCCTCCACCTGCTTGCGCTCGCTGATGTCTCTGTAGGCTGCTTGGTATCCAACGACCTTCCCATCCCTGAGTATTGGAGAGGCATTGGCCTCAACAATACACAATGCCCCCTCTTTCCTCACGAACTCCATCTGCAAGTTCTGAACTGACTTCATTCCAGCGATCATTTCCAGCGCCTTTGGGATCTCCGAGTCAGGCACAAAACTGTGGAAGCGTTTCTGTATCATCTCCTCAGGTCTGTAACCGAACATCCTCTCGACCGCGGGAGAAGCATACGTGACCCGTCCCTCAAGATCCAGCGAGACTATTGCGTCGAAGCTCCTCTCGGCAATGCCTCTGAATCTCTCCTCGCTATCCCGACGCGCCTCCTCCACCTCCTTGCGCTGGGTGATGTCTGTAAGCACTCCGCGCGCCCCAACGACACCATTTCCATCAAAGATGGGCCGGTTGGAACTGCGCACCCACCGCATCTCCCCAGATTTGGTCCGAAGCCGATACTCATCCGCTGTGGTATCGCCAGAAAGGACACGCAGGAAGTTCTCCATGGCACCTGGTAGATCCTCCTGGCGCATGAATTCAGCAAACGAGCGCCCCACGATCTCCGACGGGCGATATCCAATTAGCGACTCTACGACTGGGCTGACATAGGTTGCGGTTCCATCCTTGTCAACGGCATACACTACATCGTTTATGTTCTCCACCAAGTCGCGATGCTTCGCCTCGCTCTCCCGCAGTGCTTCCTCTGCCTCCTTACGTTCGGTGATGTCGCTTATCCTCACCAGCATCCCGAGCGGATGTCCATCTTCATCCCTGATGAGAAAAGCGACAGAGAGACAAGGAAATTCCCGACCATCCGCATCCACAGATGTCGATTCCTCCTCCAAGTAGCCCTCTTCCAACACCTGTTGGATTAGGCTTTCCGCTTTTGCCCGGTCAGGGAAAAGGCCCCGAACGTCTTTCCCCACCAGGTCTTCCGCAGGGGCTCCAGTTATCTTCTCCGCGGCCCTATTTGCATAAATGATATTCCCCGCCAGGTCTACGATGATGATACACTGACGAGAAGCCTCCACGGCAGCGAATATTAGCCGCAGCTGTCTCTCCGTCTCCATCTTCTTTTTTGTAACTGGCTTTCTCCCCATGCCTGTTCCACCCACTTGCGCTGGTTCTTCCACCTAGCTCGATATATACCCCAGCCGCTGAAAGCCCTCTGTTAGCTTTTGCTTTGCCTTGACACCACTCAGGAAGCTGTCAGCGCACTTCGCTATGTCCACAGCATTGAACGGTTTTCTCATAACCCCCAATGGACCTTGCTCCAGGGCCTGCTCCATCAGTTCACTCGTCGGATACCCGGTAATAATGACTACAGGCACGGACTTGTTAATCCGCCTTATACGCCGAAAGGTTTGCGCCCCATCCATCCCCGGCATCTTGAGGTCCATGAAAATCAGGTCGAAACTCGAGCTCTTCACCAGCGCTACTGCCTCGGCGCCGCTCTTGGCAGTTATGACATGGCAGCCACTGGCCTCGAGAGTCTCCTTGAACAGCTGCCTGATTATCTCCTCGTCATCGATAACTAGAACACCTTTCTTCGCCGTTGATTTATGACGCAGCCATTCATCGATTTGCTCCTTGTCAAACCTGAAGCGTCCACCCATCTTAATAGCTGGTATTTCCCCCTTTCCCACCTTGCGCAGCACGGTTTCCGTTCTTAGCCTGAGGTATTTGGCCACTTCCTTGGTAGTAAGCAACTCGCTCAACTCCATCCTCCCACGATTCATGTCTTCCGACCAAGTCACAAAAAAGAATCTACCGCGATAAAAAAGAATACGCGCATATATTCGTATACCAGACGGCTTTTGTCAAGGCCTAAAGCCATGTAACTAGACAAAAAATGCGAAAACATGAC
Source organism: uncultured Dehalococcoidales bacterium (assembly GCA_964616785.1). Classification (GTDB taxonomy): domain Bacteria; phylum Chloroflexota; class Dehalococcoidia; order GIF9; family UBA5629; genus JAUVVE01. The sequence goes on along the minus strand of CAZTRR010000037.1, from coordinate 2,235 downwards.
GAATTTCCCACCGAAACTCAGGACTAATTTCCTAGTCTTCTGGTATAGCATTATGTCAACTAAGGCTGTCCACCCTACTCCAGCTAGCTCCACTGGTAACCCTCAACAGAATATTATAGAATGGGACACGCTCTGCAAAATCGAAAAGCCCTTGACAGCCGCCTGTGACTGAAGTACAGGCTCAAGCCCAACAGAAAGGAGGCAGTACGAATGGATTACAAGAATATCATGGTAGAAAAGAAGGATGGAATAGCCACCATAACACTGAACCGCCCCGAGAGATTAAATGCAGTCAACCTAGAGATGAGGTTGGAGTTTCTCAATGCGCTCGATGAGCTGGAAATAGATGATGACGTCAGGGTAGTGATTGTGACCGGTGCTGGTCGGGCCTTCTGCGCTGGTGCCGACATCTCGACGTTTGAAGCTGATGCTACAAAGATAAGAAGAAACCTCGTCAACCTGAAAAGGGAACCGCAGCGCATTCTTAGCTTTGAAAAGCCAATCATTGGCGCTGTCAACGGCGTTGCTGCTGGCGAGGGGTCTCAATGGTTGCTACAGTTCGACCTCATGGTAGCTTCAGACAAGGCCACAATTGCCTGGCCGGCGACCAGCCTGGGAATGGCTTGCCCCTACGGAATGATTCGCCTGGCCTCTGAGGTCGGCCGGTTCCGAGCCAAAGAAGCCTTGATGACGTCCAAATTCCTGACTGCCGAAGAGGCCTGTCAATGGGGGTTAGTGAGCAAGGTGGTACCTCATGAGAAGCTGATGGATGCCGCCACAGAGCTAGCCAATCAAATCAAGAATATGCCACCGATATCGATTAGGACTATCAAAGAGGCGGTCAACAGAGGCCTGGAGGGCTACGAATATACCTATCAGGCATCGGTAAACCAGCAGTTAACCGATGATTTCAAGGAAGGCGTTCAGGCGTTCCTGGAAAAGAGGCAGCCCCGATTCCAAGGCAAATAATCCCACCACAAGAAACGCCATCCTGCTGCCCTGCATCCACAGCAAATATGGCCTTGGTTCCCCCCACCGAGTGGCAAAAGCCACCCGAAGTGTACCTGATGCCTTAGTGCCTGGGGAGGCAGGGGCATTTTCTGTACCGATGAGATAATCTTAGGTACGCCTTTGACACGCTAGAGCTTGGCTAGTATAATAGATGCAGACATTCAACATTTAGAATATATGCATGTCGCTCGAAACGACGTACTTCGATGACAATGGCACAGGTAGCTTATGCAGCCAAGTCCCAGATGCTGAGAGTCATAGCTCACCCGGTGCGCCTTATGATTTTGGAGGAGCTATGCAGAGGGGCGAAATGCGTCACGGATGTGCAGCAACTTCTGAAACCGGCTAGACAGCCCAACATCTCACAGCATCTCACCATATTGCGATACAGCGGGATTGTAGATTTCCGTCACGAAGGACAGAAACGGTGTTATTTTGTCATCAATCCGGAGATGATATCCGACCTACTGGCCATACTGGGCAAACAATACCCACCAAAAACACCAATGCGCGGTATAGAAACCACGGAATCGTCAAGGTCACAGGGGCAGTGATAATAGAGCGATACAGTTCATTGCAGGTGCTAAGCAGAGTTGAGGCCGGTCCGATAGACATTCCAGACTATCTAGAAACAAAGGTTGTGAAGCGGTTTCAGGCATCGCTGACATCATCACCGTGGACAAGCAGCCAAGGCTTGCAGATAGAGTAGCCGAGGCGACTCTGAGATGTGCAGGATTCCAAGCCGCGACCTGCAAGTTCCCAAAAGAATTGGACAGCGCTAATATTAGTTCAGGAGGTAGTATGAGCAAGGTAATAGAGCTTACCGATGAGGATTTCGAACAGGAGGTCTTGAGGTCAGACATCCCCACAGAGGTTGACTTTTGGGCACCTTGGTGTGGCCCATGCAGGATGGTTTCACCTATATATGACAAACTCTCAGAAGAGTATGCTGGCAGATTCAAGTTCTGCAAAATCAATGTAGACAACAACCAAAAAACCGCAGCCAAATACCAGATTATGAGCATACCCATGCAGATGTACTTCGCTGATGGCGACAAGGTCGACGAGATCCTAGGTGCAGTTCCTGAGAATCTGATTCGTTCGATGGTCGAGGATGTTCTGAAAAGATTCCCCACGGATGAAAAGGGAAGCCTTACAGTACTCGTGACCTCCTGGATAGAGCATAACAAACAAGATAGCGATAAATTCAGGAAATGGGTGGAG
>CAZTRR010000036.1:3623-18474 GCA_964616785.1 uncultured Dehalococcoidales bacterium | reverse complement strand
ATGCCATCCTGGTCCAAACGCCAAGAGGCCAAGATATCCTCATCGATGGTGGGCCAAGTCCTCGGGCGATAAGCCTGGAGCTAGGCAAGAAGCTGCCCTTTTGGGACAGGACTATCGATTTGGTGGTGGTAACCCAACCCCAGGCCGACCATGTCACCGGCCTAGTCGAAGTCCTCCAGAGCTACAGGGTGCAACAGGTCATTGAGCCAGGAATAGCCTACAGCTCGGCCATTTATCAGCAGTGGCTCGCACTAGTTGAAGATAAGCAAATCCAGTGCCAGACAGCCCACGCTGGCCAGGAAATCGACCTAGGAGATGGAATAAAGATGGAGGTCATTCACCCTCCAACGCCTTTGCTTCAAGGCACTTGCGACGATATTGATAACAATGGACTCGTGCTGCGCCTAAGCTGGAACGAGGTAAGTTTCTTGCTCACCGCTGACATAGGCCAAGAAGCTGAATGGTATCTCATTGCCCAGCGAGCCAATTTGAAGAGTACAGTTCTAAAGGTTGCCCACCACGGCAGCCGGACTTCCACTTCCCCTCAATTCCTGGCTGTAGTTGACCCAGAGGTAGCGGCGATTTCGGCAGGATCTGACAACAGATTTGGGCTACCCCACGGTGAAGTGATGGACAGGCTAACAAGCCACCTGGGAAGTGACAGGGTTTACCTAACCTCAGAGCACGGTACTATTGAGTTCACAACCGATGGTGACAGGCTCTGGGTCAAAACAAGATAACCAGCGCACGGAAGACGAGACCGGGTAGGGTAGGATAGGCTAGCCACTGCAGTGCATTGGTTGGGCCTATCTGGACGTCGACAGGTGGCTCATCGCTTCAGAAGGACTGATGTTCCCTTTTCCAATACCCCTGACACCAAGCTCATCGCAGCTGCTTTCGACTGCTGCCCGCGCCTCCGCCCTGACAAAGCCAATGCCTGCTGAGCAACGAGACAAACCAAAACACCTGGCTGTCTACACATCGCCCAATGGTCATAATTCGTTATGAGAATTTAGTCCTACTCGGCCGCATCTAATTGGTCGCCCCCCGGTTGAGAATTTAGTCCTGATAGCCCAGCGCCAGATACAAAAACCAGCAAAAACAATCCCGCCAGGGTATTGACACCAGGACGGATGACCTGCTAATGTTAGCCTACGCACGTGAGGTTATCGGGTCCAACGATTTGACGGATCCCGTCGGGCGGAGAAGTTGTTGGCAGTACACGGTTCAGGACAAAGCTATGCTAAATAATCTACAAAAAGAACAGGCCCCGGCTCGATCCAAGCAAACATTGGAGCTCGTTTCATTCCTGACGCATGAATTGAAGACTCCGCTGACCGCCATTATCACCTCAGCCGGCTTGCTCGCCGAGGAGTTAGCCCTTTCCCCCGATGACCCCAAGACCAAGCTACTCAGCAACATCTTGGCTTCGGCTCATAATCTCGAAGGCCGAACGTCGGAGCTTCTCGAGTTGGCCAAACTGGAAGCTGAAGGCTTCCGCCTAGAACTGGAGTCAACCGACATAAGTCCCATTGTCTACGATGTCGTTGAGCAGCTATCGTCGATTGTTCGTAGCCGAAAGCAATCCTTAACCCTGGCTCTGGCACCCAATCTGCCCAAGATCATGGGTGATGCTCTGAGAATAGAGCAGATTCTGGCTAACCTCCTGTCCAATGCCACCAAGTTCACCCCGCAGGGCGGCAGCATATCCCTGTCGGTAAATCAACATAACGGGTACATAGTGGTCGAGGTTCAAGATAGCGGTCCCAGCATACCGGTGGAAGAGCAACACAGGGTGTTCCAGCCCTACTACCGGCTGAAAGGCGAGGAAAAGGAATATATTCCCGGGGCAGGCTTAGGACTAGCGCTGTGCAAACACCTGGTAGAACTACACGGCGGTAGAATATGGGTGGAAAGCGAACAAGGCAAACGCAATACTTTCGTCTTTACTCTGCCCGCAGGGGAGTAATCAGAAACCGGTAACCAAGCGAGCCGAATCAGTGGACTCGAAGGCTCAAGCCTGGTGTCCCGAACCCCAAGCCCCATATTCTCAAGTCCGCCGGCAGGTCAAGCCCAAGAGCAAATGAAAACGCTGGTAATCGAGGACAGCCCTCAAATCATCGAAGCCATTTCCCTATGCTTCGAACTCCGCTGGCCCGAAGTGACTATCATCTTCGCAAGAAAGGGAACAGAGGGCATAGAAATGGTCGAGACTGAATCACCGGATATGGTCATCCTCGACCTGGGCCTACCTGACATTGATGGGTTCACTGTGCTCCGTGACATCCGCAGCTTCTCCGATGTGCCCATACTCATTCTCACCGTCAGAGGCGACGAGATAGACAAGGTCAAGGGACTGGAACTGGGTGCTGATGACTACGTTGTTAAGCCCTTCAACCATGCCGAGCTTCTGGCAAGGATGAAAGCCGTTCTTCGACGCACCACCATGCCCCACCTCAAAGATGCTAAAGAGGTAGTTATCAGCCCAGAACTCAAAATCGACTTCGCTATTCCCTGTCTATACCGAAAGGGCGAGGCAATAAAACTCACCCGGATCGAGTCTGACTTGCTTTACCATCTGGTCAGAAACGAAGGCAAAACCCTGAGCCACCGCTACCTGCTGGAAAGAATCTGGGGTGAGGAATACTCTGATGCCACCGAATATCTCAAGGTCTACATCCAGCGTCTCAGAAACAAACTGGAGGATGGCCCCAGCCAACCCAAGATGCTTACCACAGAGAGGGGTCTTGGCTACAGATTCGTTAAGCCCATTCCCACAACTGCCGCCAATCGGTCTTCCAAGCTGCATTCGGAGTCTCCGTAGCTGAAGCCAGGGTAATGCGGACTCGTCAGCAGTATGCTCTGGATGTAAACGTTTCCCAGCACAACAACAGTTCGCGCACTACACCCCACCGCCACGACTCAAATAACCTCTCAACACTCCCCATGTCGTCGCTCAATCACAGCTCAAACAGAAATGAGCCACACCTCGCCACCACCGATATGGGACTCAGGATGATTAGAAGAAGACCATTGACCAATTCCTCTGCCTGCCTATTGATTTATGGCCGATTTTGTCGTAGAGTATTAGCTGTCCCAGCCGGAACCGGACTCAGGAGGCAAGCATGAGAAAAAAACTTTGGCTGGCGCCAGTTACTGTGATTCTGGCCCTTGTCTTGGTTGTCACCACCTCAGTGACTGCACAGGATGAACTTGGGATAAAAAACGTCGCGATCAGCCCAACGTCCGCCAAAGAGGGGGAAACTGTCACTGTCACCGTGAAGATAGAAAACAGCGGATCCACAGCCGGCACCTACTCGCTAGTGCTAAAGGTAAATGACGAAGTAAAGGCGACTGAAGAAGTCGAGGTGGACCCTGAGAGTGTCAAGACCTGGACTCACGAACTTGCCGACTACAAAACCGGTGATTATATAGTAGACGTCAATGGTGCCTCGAGTTTCTTCACAGTAACGAAGTCCTTCTGGGGTGTGTTCCCTCCATACTTGTGGGCGATTGTTGGCGCCATAATCGGCGTACTGGTTCTGTTCATCATAGTACTAGTCGCCATCCCGCCAGGCAGACAGAAGGCCGGTGCAGTCCCGAAGATGAAGGGGCCGAGCAGGCGCGGACCATCACCAGCAACGCCAATGCCGACCCCAGTCCCAACTCCAACACCAGGTCCGGCCGTCGGCCCAACTACAACACCAGGTCCGATGTCGACAGCAATACCGACCGCGGTGCAGACTCCAACCGCATTCCCAACTCCGGGCCCTATGGCAGCACCACATACACCACCTACGACCAGACCTATGTTCTCTGTAGGCAACCTTACCATCACGCCAAACCAAGTGAAAGAAGGAGACCCCATAACCATCAGCGCAGTCGTAGCTAACAGCGGTACAGAATCCGGTACTTATAGCCTGGTATTACGCATCGGCGGCGTAGTCGACGGTATCAACGAAATGGTCGTGCCTCCTGGCACAAGCCAAGCCGCCGTTTTCACTGTAACCAAGGATACTCCCGGCACCTATTACGCAGAGGTAGATGGCTTGGCAGGCACATTCACGGTTATCGCCCTGGTACCAGCGAGTTTCTCCGTAAGCAATCTGGTCGTTGCACCTGAAAGGGTCAAACAGGGAGACACCATTGTGATCAGCACCGTAGTAGTCAACACCGGTGAGGTCTCAGGCGCCTATAGTGTGGTATTGAAGGTAAAGGGTGTCGCAGAGAGCATACAGGAGGTCAGTCTGGGTCCAGGCGAAAGCCAGAGGGTGGCCTTTGAAGTAACCAAGGATGCCCCCGGCTTCTATCAGGTGGATCTGGAGGGACTGACGGGCAGATTCGTTGTCGAGATGGAGTGGGACGAATGACGCTACCTGCTCATAGTGCTGAGCGAGAGCGATAAAGGGCTTGGCGGACTCTCTCAGTGTGACTCATCAGAGATAATGCTTAAAGCCCTTCCTGACCTTCCCCGGGCAGCAGTTTCCACAACTTGTCGCTCTCCACACGGTCGACATACAAGATGCCATCAAGGTGGTCTATTTCATGCTCTAGCGCTTGACCCAGAAGGCCCTCACCCTTGAGACGGACGTTCCTCCCATGCCTATCCTGTGCTTTCACCTTGACAGAAACTGAGCGCTTCAGTTCTCCTTGATACCCGGGAACACTCAAACAAGCCTCAGTTATCAAACGCTCACCTTTCTTCTTGACTATCTCAGGATTAATCAAGGCGATGACCTCCTCACCCGGCAACTCAATCACAGCGACCCTGAGCGACACGCTTATTTGTGGAGCTGCCAGACCAACGCCAGAAACCGCCCGCATAGTGTCTATCATGTCATCAACAAGCCGCTGGACAGAACTGTCAATGTTGGCTACCTTCTTGGCTTTTCGCCTCAGTACAGGCTCGGGCAAAATGCAAATGGAGCGAACCGCCATCTCACAACCTATTAAACCATACCCACTGGGTCAATGTCCACAACCCAGCCCTGAGGAAAAGCCATATCAGCCAGGAATGCAGCCAGTGCAGTCCCACAGAGAACTACCTGCCACCGATAATGTCCGCGAAGGCGAGGCACAAAAGCCGGTACTGGCCCGATCAACCTCAAGTCAGGTATACCTCTTCTATCTCTTTCGGTAGCGAGCAACTGGCTCATTCTCTCCGCCTCTTTCTGGCAGGTAGCAGCATTAGTGTGACTGAAAGTGAGGCGGGCCAAGTGGCTAAACGGTGGATAACCGAACTCACGACGATAGTCTATCTCCTTGGCATAGAAAGCCAGATAATCATGCTTAGATGCTGCCTGGACCGCGTAATGGTCCGGACTGTAGGTCTGGATGATCACCCTCCCCGCTACGATGCCTCGCCCGGCTCTGCCAGCTACCTGGCAGAGAAGCTGAAAAGTGCGCTCCCCAGCACGGAAGTCAGGCAAATTCAAGCCAGTGTCGGCACTTATTACTCCAGCTAGTGTCACCTGAGGCAAATCCAGCCCCTTGGCGACCATTTGAGTACCGATAAGTATGTCAGCCTCACGTGCTCGAAACTTAGCCAAGATCTCTCTGTGGGCTCCACGTTTGGAAGTCACATCCCTATCCCAACGAAGAATTCGGGCTTCCGGGAAAAGACGCCTGGCTTCTTCTTCCACTCTCTGAGTACCTATGCCCAGCATCTTGAGTCGATGACCAAGACACTGAGGACAAATCTCAGGGACTCGACAGGAATAACGGCAATGATGACAAATCAAACTCTCTCCCACCGAGTGGTACGTGAGAGCTGCTGAGCAACGCTGACAACCCAAGACAAGGCCGCAATCCCAGCATTGAACGAAAGTCGCCGTGCCACGCCGATTAAGAAACAGAATTGTCTGTTCACGGTGAGCCAAAGCCTCAGCCATCGCCTGAAATAGGGAACGACTAAACAGATTTCGATTCCCAGCCTTGAGTTCATCTCTTGAATCCACAACCTCAACTTGAGGCAAAGGCGAAGGACCGCGCGGGGTAATCCGCTCCTTTAGTTCGACAAGCCGGTACTCTCCTTCCTGCGCCCGATAAAAGGCCTCCACACTTGGCGTAGCACTGCCCAGAATAACCACGGCACCACTAAGTTCAGCAAGCCTTATGGCCACCTCCCGAGCGTGATATCGCGGTGATTTGTCTGACTGCTTGTACGTCCACTCATGTTCTTCATCAATGACTATCAAGCCAAGGTCAGGCTGAGATGAAAAAAGGGCGCTCCTGGGACCGACAACCACGTCGCAGCCACCTTCCTTTATGCGACGCCACTCATCGTACTGCTCACCTAAAGACAGCCCACTGTGAATGACTGCTACGCGACCCGGAAAGCGAGAGGCAAAGCGCTCTATCGTCTGATGAGTAAGTGCAATTTCGGGGACGAGACAAATGCCTCGCCTACCCTGCGCCACGACTTCAGCCAGACACCGAAGGTAAATCTCGGTCTTGCCGCTGCCAGTAACACCATGAAGCAAGAAAACCATCGGCGACTTGTTCCGAGTCTGTTGGATCAGAGAACTTCGAATCCTTAGCCAGGCTGATTCCTGAGAGGGAGTGAGATCTGGCGGCGATGTCGATGCAAGACCGAGACCAGCCAGGGGATCGCGCCTGACTTCAATTTCCACCACAGAAACCAAACCGCGTTTCCTCAGAGACTCAACCACCGCCTTCTGGCAAGCAACAGACTTCCTGAGCTCGGCTAGAGGAACTGCCCCAGACTGTTTGGCCAGGTATTCAATTATCGCCGCTTGTCTAGGAGCCCTTGCTCTCCGGAACCGAATAACTTCCTCCTCAGCCTTGCCAAGATCAATCTGCAGCGTCAAGTGAGGGACTAGCCTCGGTTTTACTTTGGTCTCCTCCAGTTGCTGCTGCCTGGCCACCAGACCACGTCGCACAAGCTGTTGGGTAATCAGCTCAGCCTTCCTTTTCCCCATGTTCCTCTCCAGCTCCCTCAACTTGACCTTATCCCTGCCTTCAAGAAGGCGCATAGCCTGTCTCTGTTCAGAATTGAGATGTGAGGACTCCACGGCAGTTGGCAGAAGTTGCAAGGAAGTGACTAACCGTCGCTCAAAGCCTGGTGGCAACATCAAAGCCACAGCGTCAAAAAGGGGCGAGAGGTAGTGTTCACTCAGCCATAAGGCAAGCTTGGCCTGCTCCGAAGACAACAATGCGGAAGATATGATAATGCCACTGATTTCCTTGGTGGCTTCAAACGAAGGATAATCGCTAAGTTCGACAACGACACCCTGGAGGACTTTGGAGCCGAAGGGCACCCAGACAGCTTGCCCAACGTCAACTGTGAAGTAGGATGGTATGGAATAACAGAAGCTACGGCGTTGAGCTACAGGAGAATTGACCGCCACTTCCGCATATTTCATTCCGCCTCTTTGGATTCCTCGGCTGCAACTTGCTGAATCTCAGCTTCCCTGTCTGCAGCCTCCTCACCCACGCTCCCCTGAACATCTGCTTCGTCCGCCATACCCTCCTCACCCACGGCCTCGTCAGTCACCTCTTCTTCACCTATAGTTTCCTCTACCACCCCCTCCTCACCTGCGGTCTCCTGAATCGCAGGTTTCGCGGCCGCCACCTCTCGCCTCTCCTTGAGTCGCGCCTCCTTGGCACTGAGTCGGCGTATGTAGTAGAGCTTGGCACGACGAACTTTACCATGTCGCACCACTTCAATCTTCTCCAACAACGGGGAGGCAAAAGGAAAGGTGTGCTCCACGCCAACTCCGTGGGTAACCCGTCTGACCGTGAAATTTCCACCTCCAGCCCCTCTTCTAACCCTCACTACCAGCCCAAGCAGAATCTGAAGTCGTTCCCTGTTAGCTTCTTTAACCCTAAAACTAACCCTCACCGTATCGCCAGGGCTAATCTGGGGTATGTTTGGATTTGCCTTAACCTGGATCAGGGAATTCATATTCATCCTGGCTCACATCCCTTCTACGACTCAATTTCACAAAGCTTCACTGAGCAGTCTTTTATCTTCCTCGGAAAGCATGGCTTTTTCCATGAGGTCAGGACGTCGCTTGGAAGTCCGCAGCAGGCTCTGCTGTCGCCGCCAGCGCGCAACCTGACTATGATTCCCCGAAAGCAGAACTGGCGGCACTGCCCAGTCGCGGAAGGCTGTTGGCCGGGTGTACTGCGGGTATTCCAACAGCCCATCAGTATGCGAATCCTCCAACAACGATGCCTCTGAGCCAACAGCTCCAGGCAGTAGTCTCACTATGCAATCCACGATTACCATGGCCGCTACTTCACCACCACTCAGCAAGTAGTCACCAATGCTAATCTCGTCATCGACTAAGTGCTCCGCCACTCTCTCGTCAACACCTTCATAGTGACCGCAAATCAGAATAACCCTTCCATACCCAGCTAATTGCCAAGCAGTCCTCTGGTCGAAGAGGCGACCTTGTGGGCTAAGCAAGACAGTGCGCACCGGTAACGAACCCACTTCTTCCTTGACAGCTTCCACAGCTTCGAAGATCGGCTCCGGCTTAAGTACCATGCCAGGCCCGCCACCGTAAGGATAGTCATCCACGATACGGTGTCGATCGTGAGCGTAAGCCCGGATATCATGAAGCTCAACTTCCAGTAGCTTACCCTCCAACGCCCTGCCGACAACACCGCAACTAAGCAATCCATCAAACATTGGAGGAAACAACGTCAGAATATCAATTCGCATTCAACTGCCCCCACTATGATCACCCTCAAATGTCCTACCACCAAGAATATCCAGAGCATGAGGCAAGACAGGTAAGATAACCTCCAGGCATTCCTTTACCCCCTCAGGACTACCTGGAAGATTGACAATCAGACAGTTGGCCCGACTGCCTGCCACGGCCCGACTGAGTATCGCCACAGGTTTTCGCTTCATGGTCTCCATTCTCATAGCTTCGGTCAAGCCAGGAATAGTCCTATCAACCACTGCCAGCGTTGCCTCCGGAGTGACGTCTCTAGAGGATAAGCCGGTCCCACCGCTGGTGACAATAAGATCAAGCCCGTTTTCGTCCACCCACCCCCTTAGCCTGGCCGAGATAATATCCTGGTCATCAGGCACAATATCATACTTGACTACCTCAACAGCTAGCCGGCTCATACACTCCCGAGCAACCTGTCCGCTCTCGTCACGACGTTCCCCAAGCCACCCCTTATCGCTAATCACCAGTATGCCGGCGTTCAACATCCGCTTATTTTACCATACCCCAATCAAACCTCAAAACTCCGACAACCGCCGCTGAACTTTAGTACTACCCCCATTGTCCCATCAACAATTGCGAAAAACACAAGATATTGACAGTGATCCAAGAGAAACACTACCCGTTGCAGAGGGCGAACTGCATGCTGTCTAGCCAACACAAAAAACGCGGAAAATAGTGACAAATTGGGCCTAGAAGGTATTGACAAAAGGGATAGAATGTGTAATATAATGGTAAGAAGTGGGAAGAGGTGGTAACGGAGGGATAGGCGTGGTGACAGAGTCCAACCAAAACCGAATAGCGAATGAGGAGCTCTTCCATCTTCTGACAGATAGAGTCCACAGGATGGCGGGACTGAATCTGGAAGAAGATGACCATTTCCTTGTACTTAGAGACAAGGACAAGGTAATAGCAAGATGGAGTGCCACCGGAGTGACAGCCGAGGAAATCCGAGATACTACCAACTCATACATTGCCAGTAGCTTGAGCGCCCTGGAACTCCGGCTACTCCGCTTTTGGCAGCGATATCCTCGGGCAAAGCTGAGTCTCTACACCATTGCCGGCGCTCTAGACACCGCGAGGACCAACTTGAGACATGCAATCACGGCGCTAGTCGAAAAAGGCATACTCAAAGAGCAGGATGGTGACACCGGTCTCACTACCTACACACTAGCCGGTGACCGGCAGATGCAGGAATACATTGCTGGACTGGCGAAGTTCGATTGGAGCGAACTGGAGATTTCAGGAAAGAAACTAGAGGGAGAGGCTGTATTAGTCTAACCAGCAGTCCGGGGTAGACATGTTCCTTGGCGAATATGAATACAGGGTTGACAGCAAGGCAAGGTTGCCTCTACCACCCAAATTCAGACAAGAACTTGGGGGCGGGCTGATACTCACCAAAGGGGCGGAAGCATGCATCGTTGTCTATCCCGCTGCCGAGTGGCACAAGTTGGCTGACCCTCTAGCAGCTCGAACTATGATGCCGAGTCAAAAAAAGAGGAAGCTAAATCGACATGTCTTCAGTTCGGCTTTCGACCTGACGCTGGACGGACAGGGAAGGATAGCCTTGCCCTCACCACTGCGCAGCTACGCACATATTGACGATGTCGCCACGATAGTCGGCGTCAACAATTATGTGGAGTTGTGGAGCCCTACTCTGTGGAATTCAGAGAAGGTCTCTGATGAAGAACAGGTATGGCAGATCACAGAAAGCCTTGAGGACCAACAATGAGCGTGGTTATGACCGTGCCAATTCATACCCCCGTGCTGCTCAGGGAAACCCTGGAAGCGCTGCAAGTCCAGCCGGGCAAACACTATGTTGACTGTACTCTAGGGTCAGGCGGACACACTACAGCCATTCTGCACGAGTGCCTGCCCAACGGACGGGTCTTGGGTATTGACGCTGACCCTGAAGCCCTCAAGATCGCCGAAACCAGGCTGGCGGATTATGCCCAGTCAACCATTCTCATTCAAGGCAATTTTGCCGATCTCGAGGCAATCTGCAAAGAAAATGACTTCCTGCCCGTACATGGAATCCTCCTTGACCTTGGCATCTCTTCCATCCAAGTTGACACCTCTGAACGCGGGTTCAGTTTCCAGAAGGATGGGCCACTGGACATGCGTTTCGGTCCGGCTCAGGAATTAACCGCAGCCGACATCATCAATGCTCTGCCTGAAGAAAAACTAGTGCATCTCATCCGAATATACGGTGAAGAACGCTACGCTCGTCAGATAGCCCGGTACATAATCAGAAACCGTCCGATGAGCCGCACTCTTGAACTGGTCCAGGCGGTAGAAGAAGCTGTAGGCGGCCGGCGAGGCAAGATCCACCCAGCCACCAGGACTTTTCTCGCCCTGCGCATCGCCGTCAATCGGGAACTGGAGAATCTAGTCACAGCCCTCCGGCAAACCATTAATTGCCTCGATCATCAGGGCAGGTTGGTGGTTATCAGCTATCACTCTCTGGAAGACCGCGTGGTTAAGCAGTTCATGAGACAGGAAACCAAGGGATGCCTTTGCCCTCCAGGTACTCCAGTGTGTAAGTGCGGGCACACACCCAGTATGAAACTGATATCAAGAAAGGTTATCACGCCATCCCTGAGCGAAATACAATCCAATGCACGTAGCCGCAGCGCCAAGCTCAGGGTAGCTGAACGCCTTTGACAACTGGCTCAGAATCAACTTGTGGGAGGCAAATCAAGTTCAGACAAACAGAAAGGAGGAAAGGACCATGATGAAGAAAATCATTTCAGCTATCGACGTCGGTACAACCAAGATATGTACCATTATTAGCAATCTAGATTCGGGAGGCAACGTCCAAGTCCTGGGTGTAGGCGTTGTGCCGTCACACGGCCTGCACAAAGGCATGGTGGTCAATGTAGAGGAAGCCAGGGAGAGTATTGCTGAATCGGTGAAACGAGCGGAGCAAGCCAGCGGTCTAAAAGTCGAGTCTGCCTACGTAGGTGTCACCGGCAGGCACATAAGCTCGATCAACAGCCACGGGGTAGTAGCAATACCACGCAACGACCGCCTGGTTCGGTCGGATGACCTCAAGCGAGTCCTGGATTCTGCCCAGCATATCACCGTTCCTGATGACAGAAGGATACTCCACGCCATCCCACGCGGCTACGCCTTGGACAATCAGGAAAGGATCCAGAATCCCGTAGGCATGCACGGCTTCAGATTAGATGTTGAGACGCACATTATCACTGCTGCCATAGCCTCAGTACAGAACTTGGTCAAATGCATCCGCCATGTGGGTGTCGAGATCGAAGACCTCATTCTTGAACCTTTGGCCAGCGGCGAAGCAGTGCTGACTCCAGAGGAAGCAGAAGTAGGAGTCATCCTGGCTGATGTGGGTGGTGGCACTACTGACATAGCCGTGTTCAAGGATGGCAGCATCTACCATACCTCAATTATTCCTGTTGCAGGCTACCAAGTTACCAGTGACCTGTCCATCGGCTTGGGTCTGCCCTTCGAAATCGCCGAAGCTATGAAGAGGCAGTACGGAAACGTCTATCCCGAGCAGCTCACCAAAAGCGAAGACTCCGCTCTCAGTGTAGAGAACGGACATAGCGTTTCCTCCCGCGACCTGTGCAATATCATCAAAGTCCGAATGGAGGAACTGCTGAGGCTGATTCTCTTGGAAATGCCCGACTCCAACTACGCCTCGCTGGCTCCCGCTGGCCTGGTCCTCACTGGAGGAGGCTCTAAACTGGCTGGCCTGGAAGTCCTCGCCCGGTCAACGATCCGCACCCAAACGAGAATTGGTGAGCCCATGGGCGTTTATGGCATCACCGACATCCTCCACGATCCAGCCCATGCTACCGGAGTGGGGCTTCTTCTCTGGGGAATCAGAAACCGCGGCAAGCCAACCTGGGAAGCCAAGAGGAGAAGTGGTGTCTTCGGCGGTTTTGTCACTGTACTGAAGAAGTTTTTCGGGGTCTGAGGCAAACATGAACGAAAGACACGAAAGGAGACGATAGAAATGGCAAAGTCAACGTTTTCGACAGGGCCAGCCCGAATCAAAACCCTAGGTATTGGCGGTGGCGGTTCCAACGCCGTCACCCGCATGGTGCGTGAAAATATCAAGGGAGTTGAATTCATAGCTATGAACACGGATGCCCAGGCCTTGGCATTGGCCGAAGTCCCCGTACGTGTTCAACTGGGCGAAAAACTGACTCGAGGCTTGGGAGCTGGCGGTGACCATGCCTGCGGCGCTCAAGCGGCCGAAGAAAGCAGGCAGACAATACAGGAAATAGTGTCCGGCGCCGACATGGTCTTCGTTACTGCGGGAATGGGCGGCGGTACAGGTACCGGGGGCATACCCATTATTGCTGAGATAGCCAGGCAATCTGACGCCCTGACCATCGGCATCGTCACCCGACCCTTTAGCTTTGAAGGCACCCGCCGAGCCAGAGTGGCCGAAGAGGGTATTTTGCAACTGTGTGACAAGGTGGATACTCTGGTTATCATTCCCAATGACCGTCTTCTCGAGCTTTGCGATGCCAAAACGACGGTAGACAACGCTTTCAGACTAGCTGATGACGTCCTCCGGCTGGGTGTTCAAGCTATCGCCGAAGTGGTGACCGTGCCTGGCCTAATCAACCTCGACTTCGCCGATATTCGGTCAATAATGAAGAATGCCGGACCAGCCTGGATGTCAATTGGTCGAGGTCAAGGCCCAAACCGAGCCGTCGATGCCGCCAGGGCCGCGCTGGCCAGTCCCATGCTGGATGTCTCCATAAACGGTTCCAAAGGAGTACTGTTCAATGTAAGCGGTGGCAGCAGCCTCACCCTCTTCGAGTGCAACGAAGCCGCCGAAGTCATTGCACAAGCCGTTGACCCGGAGGCAAACATCATCTTCGGAGTCGTTTTCAATTCACAGATGGACGATGAAGTCCAGATTACCATCATCGCCACCGGCTTCATCGCCCAGTACGGTGCTGGAGTGCCTACAGAAGCCGAGCTGCGTCGCCTCTTACGAGGTGTAGGCGAAGACAGTCTGGATGTGCCCTCCTTCCTCCGCCGCGCGTCACGCCACCCCTCTGCGCAACCAGTGACCCCCCTCCCAACTGAGGCCAGAGTGCCTCGCTAACCCGCCTCCACTCTACCTCCCCCTGAACAGAGCGGCAATCATGATTGCCGCTCTGTTTTATTTCTGGAATTCCTCTTGACTTCCTCCATATATTGGGCTAGAATGGTTGAGCACCACACCTTATGGGGGTATACCAGTGCAATGTCCTTATTGTGGTGATAGTGAATCAAAGGTGATTGACTCCCGAAGCGTGGGCGACGGGATCAGGCGGCGCCGTCAGTGCCTTGGCTGTGGGACTCGTTTTACTACCTACGAGCGCCTGCAATCCAAAAACCTTTTCGTAATAAAGAAAGACAGCAGACGCGAGGAGTTCAATCGAGATAAACTCCTGGGCGGTATTCGAAAAGCTTGTGAGAAGCGTCCGCTGCCGACCGGCACCATTGACAAGCTCGTGGACAATATTGAAACTGAGCTCTACCGCCTGGGAAAAGGCGAAATATCTAGTTCCTCCATCGGAGATATGGTGATAGAGAGGCTAGAGGAGCTAGACCATATAGCCTATATACGCTTTGCCAGTGTCTACCGCGATTTCACCGACATCACTGCACTGAAAGAGGCAGTAGACACTCTGGTAGACACCAATACTGAAGCACCACCACCGGGTCAACTGCCTCTCCTGTCCCAAGAAGAACTTGTTCACTTAGGTCAACGTCGGCGGAGGCAGAAATAAGTGGCTACCCGACAAGGCAAAGTCGAAGGGCCGTCTACCAACCATAACCGTATAGCCAAAGCTATCTTTGCGGCGGCCGAGTCCATGGGTATAACTGATAGGCAACTGCTGGAAGAACTTGCCGCCCAAGCAATCCGGCGGCTAGAACCAAAACCCACCCTGCCAGGAATGGAGCATCTTGTGCCGTCACGAGGCCAGCGCAGGCCATCCGCTTCCCAGATCGAAGCCGCGGTTAAGGAGGTTCTGAATATGGAGACCAAGACGGTTGAGCCATCTGTGGCCGAGGTAAAGCCCCAGATCACACCCGGCGTAGAGCTCCGTGACAATGCCCTTACGGTCTTGGAGAAAAGATACCTGATGAAGGATAACCAGGGACGG
>CAZTRR010000036.1:0-3523 GCA_964616785.1 uncultured Dehalococcoidales bacterium | reverse complement strand
AAATACACCGCACTGATCCACAAAAGCGGCGGGGGTACTGGTTTCTCTTTTTCCCGTCTCAGACCTGAGAAAGACAGGGTCGGTTCCACCGGTGGGATTGCCAGCGGTCCAGTATCTTTTATGCGAGCCTTTGACACTGCTACCGATGTCATCAAACAAGGCGGTATGCGTCGAGGTGCCAATATGGCCATCCTCAATGTCGACCACCCTGATATCCTGGAATTCATCTCAGCTAAGGATGACCCGAAGGCATTGACTAACTTCAATCTATCCGTCGCCGTTACCACGGAGTTCATGGATGCTGTAGAGAAGAACACAGACTACGATTTGCTGAATCCACGCACCAAAGAGGCAGTTGGCAAACTCAACGCCACAGAAGTGTTCGAGAGAATCACAGACATGGCCTGGCGTATCGGTGACCCTGGCATCGTTTTCATCGACCACATAAACAAGGATAATCCCACTGGCAACCTGGGCAAAATAGAGAGCACAAATCCATGTGGCGAACAACCCCTACTTCCCTTCGAGTCCTGCAATCTGGCCTCGATTAACCTGTCCACGATGGTCAAACGTGACGGTGCCCAACCCGAAATTGACTACGAGAGGCTGGGGCAGACTACCAGACTAGGTGTCCGCTTTCTCGACGATGTCATCGATGTCAACAAATTCCCATTGCCCCAGATAGACGAGATGACCAAGGCCACCAGAAAGATAGGGCTTGGCGTCATGGGCTTTGCCGACATGCTAATCATGTTGGGCATTCCTTATGACTCTGACCGGGCGCTGGAGGTAGCTGAGACCCTTATGCGCTTCATATCTGAAGAAGCGACCAAGGAATCGGTAAAGCTGGGGGAGCAGCGAGGCTTGTTCCCCGCCTTCAAGGGCAGCATCTACGACACCGGTAATGGATTGAGGCCAAGAAATGCTTCGCGGACTACCATCGCTCCCACCGGCACACTAAGCATAATCGCTGGCTGCTCCAGCGGCATTGAGCCTCTTTTTGCTCTTGTCTATACGCGGCATATCCTGGATGGTAAACACCTGATAGAAGTGAACCCATATTTTGAGCAGGTAGCCAAAGACCAAGGTTTCTATTCCTCGGAACTGATGGAACAACTAGCTGAAGGGAAGAAGCTCCGGGACATTGAAAATATCCCCGACTGGATAAAGGACCTCTTCGTCACTGCTCATGACATAACTCCGGAGTGGCACGTGAAAATGCAGGCGGCTTTCCAGAGGTCCACTGACAGTGCCGTTTCCAAGACAGTCAATCTCTCCCACGAAGCCACCCCGGAAGATGTAGCTGAAGTGTATATGCTCGCCTACAAGTCAGGT
This sequence comes from uncultured Dehalococcoidales bacterium, assembly GCA_964616785.1. Lineage (GTDB taxonomy): Bacteria > Chloroflexota > Dehalococcoidia > GIF9 > UBA5629 > JAUVVE01. The sequence goes on along the minus strand of CAZTRR010000036.1, from coordinate 2,188 downwards.
CTAAAAGGAATAACTATCTACCGGGACCGCAGCCGTGAGAGCCAGGTTCTGACTGTCAACCATGTCGAAGCGATACCTGAAAGTGAACTCAGCCCAAGAGCACGGCCCAAAGTTACTAAAGGAATTACCGAGCGAGTAACCACTGGCTGCGGTTACCTCTATGTCACCGTGAACTTCGATGACGAGGGAATCTGCGAAGTCTTTTCCAGTCTGGGAAAGGCTGGTGGGTGTGCTTCGGCACAATTGGAAGCCACAAGCCGACTCATCTCTTTAGCCTTGAGGTCAGGCCTTGACATAGCCTCCGTGGCTAAACAGCTACGTGCCATTCGCTGCCCCTCTGTTGCCTGGGAGCAAGGCCGTGCTGTCCTTTCCTGCGGTGACGCCATAGGCAGTGTACTGGAGAAATACATCAGGGATAAACACAGCACTAGCCCCAAAGAGCTTGGAGTAGCAAAGAACTGGGCGGGGCAATGTCCTGAATGCGGCAACATCCTCATCTATCAAGAGGGCTGCCACATCTGCCCCAGCTGTGGCTACACTAAGTGCGGATAGGCGACAGGAGCACCCCCGGGAGGAGGAGGCATGGACAACCCAGAGAAAAGCTACTTTCAAGCCTTCAAGCAAATAGCCAAGACAGCTAACTCGTCTCTCTCTCTCAAGAAAGCCCTCAACTCTATCGCCAAGAGCACAGCCAAGGCACTGAAAGCCGACGGATGCACCGTAATGCTCCTCAACCCCCAAAGAGAGTATCTCGACATCGTAGCTGCCCATGGCCTCAGCGATATGTATCTTCGGAAAGGAGCGCTCAATGCCCACAAGAGCCTTCCTGATATCGTGGAAGGAAAGGTGGCGGCTATCTTCGATATCTCACAAGACAAGCAAGCCCAGTATCCCGAGGCAGCCGAGATGGAAAAAATAAGTTCCGTACTTGGAGCACCTCTACTGCAAAAAGGAGAAGTTGTAGGAGAAATCCGAATCTACACTGAAGAGCCAAGACACTTCTCACAGGCCCACAAGGATTTCTTATCCGCCGTGGCAAACATAATCGCCGTTACCCTGGAAAAAGCGGAACTTCATCAGGCGTTACAAGCTGGCCACAGGAAAACGGTAACCAAACGGCGAGAGCCGAGGGAGACACCCGAGGCACCTGCCTCATCATTAAGGCCATCCAGCTTCGGTCATCCCAGCGAAGAGGAATTTGCCAGATTACTTGATTTCTACCGCATCGAGTGGCTTTATGAACCCCGCTCTTTCCCTCTAGCCTGGGACGGCGACAAAGTGGCAGAGATGTTCACTCCTGACTTCTACCTGCCGGAGCTAGACCTCTACATCGAGCTGACCACCCTCAAACAAAGCCTGATTACAGAGAAGAATCGGAAACTGCGGCGTCTTAGAGAAGTTCATCCTGAAGTCAACATCAAGCTTCTCAACAAGAAGGACTACATGCGATTGCTGGCCAAGTACGGCTACGGGGCATTGGGCGAGACAAAGGTGGAGGGAATAGACCGGGTTCTATTCAGCCACACTCAGATTGAGCGGCAGACCAAAGCCCTGGCCACACGTATTTCCCGCGACTACGTGGGGCGGCAACTGGTCCTGGTTGGCATCCTCAAGGGCGTCATCTGTTTTATGGCTGACTTGATGCAACACATTTCCCTGCCGCTCACCGTAGACTTCATGGCAATTTCCTATTATGGCGGTGACGCCGACCCAGCAGTCAAGATAACCAAGGACCTCGACACCAGCATAGCCGGACTTGATGTACTGATGGTTGAGGACATCGTTGACACCGGCATGACTCTCAACTACGTGCTGAACCATCTGTCGTCGCACAAACCAGCCAGCCTGCATGTTTGTACGCTGCTCGATAAGCGAGCCCGTCGTCTTGCCGACGTCCCGCTTGACTACATCGGCTTTGAGGTTCCAGACGAGTTCGTGGTCGGCTATGGGCTGGACTACCACGGAGAGTATAGGAACTTGCCCTTCATTGGCGCACTGAATCCAGGCTTGATCGAAGAAGGGTGGGAAAAACAAACGAGTCCCAAGTAACCTCGCCCCTCCCGGTTGCTCTTGCCTCGCGCTTTTCGGCCATCGCCTACCTTGCGCTGAGCCTCTACCTCCCCGGTCCTAGCTCGATCACTTGGGACATCTTGTAATCTAGCACAATCCGCGCAGTTTGTCAAGTTTC
>CAZTRR010000035.1:0-18549 GCA_964616785.1 uncultured Dehalococcoidales bacterium | reverse complement strand
TGTGCCATGAATCCAGGTATCACTCGATGGAAAGTTGTACCGTCGTAGAAACCTTCTCTGACGAGAAACACGAAGTTGTTCACGGTCTTGGGAGCATCTGCAGCAAACAACTCCAAGGCAATGCTGCCTTTCTCCGTCTCGATTGTAGCCGTGTACTGCTTGTCAACATCGATAACCATCGGCGGAGGGGCGGAATAGGTTTTCGGCACTGTAACATCACCTCCGGTGTCTCCAGGCAAATTCAAGACGACTACGACCACAACAGCCACTACGGCAAGGCCAATAACCAGGAAGACAGGCCACTTCTTGCGGCGTCCATCTCGCGATTTTGTTGACGCCTTCTTCTTCGGCTGTTGCTTCGGCTTAGAGCCGGCCTTCCGCCGTAGCCGTTCCGAGTCGTACTCCTGTCTCTTTTGAGGGTCCTTCAATACTGCGTACGCGCGATTAACCCTTTCCAGCCCTTCCTGTGCTCTTGCCTTAGCCGCCTCTGAAGCGTCACTCACCCGGTCGGGACGGAAAGTGAAGCGCTTGTCTCCGTAAGCCTTCTTGATTTGCTTCAGCGTCGCCTTTGGACTGACCCCCAATATTCCATAGTAATCCTCGAAGTCATCCATATTCTGTCACCTCATCTTGCTCCGCGAGTTTCAATTGGCCTCCAAGTCACATCATATTGGCCGATGTGGTTCTGGTCTGCCCCAGTTCCTCTCTCTAAGGCCCGGGGCACGAAACAGACCTGGAGAGCAAGGACTCGATGCTACACATCGCCTAACCCCTGTAACAAGGGTTGTTTGGCGGACTACTCAACCCTGTTGAGCGTCAATATGCGGAATCTGGTGAATACATAAGGAACAGGCTAATCGGCAGGCCGCACGCCTTGGCTTTCCTGTTCACTCTCCTTCCCTCGTGTTGTCGTCTATAGCTATGACTGCGCTGCACAGCTCGGCAAAAGCCAAGAAGCCCAAGCCACACACAAGGGAACCTATGATACCGGCAAAGACCATGACCGCCAGGCCGGCGCCAGCGAGCTCACCCGCTCCCAGGATTGCCATGCCGCGGTCCAGCAAGTCCACCAGTCCTGGCATGACGCCCTGCGCTGCCAGGACAGCCACCCCTACCGAGCCAAGGATACCTCCACCCAGCACTAGCCAACCGAAAATCTTGAAAATAATGGCGGTAGCGCCCAGGAATATGTACTTCCGGGGTGTTCCTGCCTTTCCTACCACCGAAGGAGCACCTGGCTCTGCCGGCGCCTCCCAGACCTGCTCCTGTCCCCCCCCACCCAGCGCTGTTCCACAATTCGTACAGAACTGCTTACCAGAACTCTGCGAGCCACAATTGGGGCAGGTGACCGTTTGCTGCATGTCACAAAACCTCCTTGCCGCCTCAGAATCCAGGCGGGTAGGTCCAGACCTGGGCAAGTACCAGAATCAGCACTATCAGGTAGACTACGCCGCCGATCAACAGTCCCAGCAGCGTCATCCGCCAGAACAGGCCCCAGGCGAGTCCCCACGTGGGTTTGACCTCAATCTGGGCACGAATGGCTGGAGGCTCCGACGGCCGGGCCAAGCTCGGCTGCCTCGCGCCAGCCAGTTTTGCCCCACAAGCGCCACAGAACTGCCTATCGGCAGAGCTCTCCGCACCACAGCTAGGACACGTCAGTGTCTGCTGCTCTTCCTCACCAGACAACTTCGCTCCACAAGCGCCACAGAACTGTCTATCAGCAGAGCTCTCCGCACCACAGCTAGGACACGTGACTGTCTGCTGCTGCTCTTCTTCGCCAGACAGCTTTGCTCCACAAGCCCCACAGAACTGTTGCTCGTCAAGGTTTTCCGAGCCACAGCTAGGACAATTAACCTTTTGCGCCATATTATCGCCTCCTCTCCTTTTCGCCGCATTATATTACTTGTGCCCACCATATACAAGACCTATGAAGCCATCAAAGCAAACCCAGGCACCAGCTTGGGCCAAAATAGGAAGCATATGTTATAATCCGAGCCATGAAGGTATCTGAGCTTGGGGAATTCGGCTTGATTCAGCTCTTGGCCGACGTTGTTGGCAAAGGCAGGAACTCTGAAAGCGCCTCATGGCAACAGGTACTCATCGGTATCGGCGACGATGCTGCCGTCTGGCAGGGAGACAGTTCCATCCAGCTAGCTACCACCGATACCCTGGTTCAGGACACACACTTCGACCTGAGCATCACGGGTTGGGAGGAGCTGGGCTGGAAAGCCATCGCAGTGAATCTGAGCGATATCGCGGCTATGGGCGGCATTCCCAGCTATGCTCTGGTCTCTCTAGCCCTGCCCGGCGAGCTCGAAACAGACTGCATCGCCAGCCTATACCGGGGCATGGCAGGGGTAGCCAACGAGTTTGGGGTCGCGCTGGTCGGCGGCAATATCGCCTGCGCAGACAAAACGATGATTACGGCCACCCTATTGGGTAGCCTGGAGAACACATCAGCGCTCACTCGCTCAGCAGCCTCACCGGGTGACCAACTAGGTGTTACCGGGTACCCTGGGCTAGCGGCCGCTGGTCTCAAGATGCTTAAACAGAACCTTCACTTCGATACGGAAACAAGCAGACTTCTCCGGCAAGCTCACCTCCGGCCAACGCCCCGGGTAAAGGAGGGGCAAATCCTATCACAACAAGGGGTCAGGGCCGCCATAGATGTAAGCGATGGCTTGCTTGCCGACCTGGCTCATATATGCGAAGCAAGCCAGGTCAGCGCCACGGTAAAGGAGACCTTAGTGCCAATCCACCCGGCACTCAAAGCCAATTTCAAGGCAGACTGTCGGCGATTAGCCCTAGCCGGCGGCGAGGACTACGAACTGCTCTTTGCGGCCAGCAGTGAGGTGATTACCCAGGTAAAGAAAGCCATCTCTTGCCCGATAACGGTGATCGGTGAAGTAACCAAGGGAGTGCCCGGGCAGGTGACCCTGGTTGATGGTGTCGGCAGAAGCATCCCCTGGGAGCGGGGGGGATGGGAGCACTTCAAATCCAAGGCGTTGGCCCCAAAATGAAGGCTTTACATCTCATTTCCCACAGCCCAGAGCAAACTCAGCGCCTGGGTACCCAGTTGGCCGAATTGGCCCAGGGCGGCGACGTGTTCTTTCTTTGTGGCAGCCTGGGGACCGGGAAGACATGCCTGACGCAGGGTATAGCCTGGGGACTGGGTGTTGAAGAGTACGCCTTCAGCCCTTCCTTTGTCATAGCCAGAGAGTATTCGGGCAGACTTCCCCTGTACCATATCGACTTGTACCGACTCGACCGGATTGAAGAGGTGATGGACTTGGGGCTTGACGATTACTTTCGCCACGACAGCGTTTGTGTGGTTGAATGGGCGGAGAACGGCATGGCAGTGCTGCCGAAAGAAAGCCTGCTTGTAAGGCTCGACCACATGTCGGACACCGAGCGCTCCCTCAGCCTGGAGCCGAAAGGCAAGCGCTATTCACAATTGCTCACATCTCTCAGATTGGACCTGAAGACATGGAGCTAGCCATAGATACCTCAACTGATTTCGCCAGTGTCGCCCTATCCCATCAAGGGGAGGCAGTAACCGAGCTGACCTGGCATTCAGGGCAGAACCATACCCTGGAGCTGATGCCCAACGTTCTTTACTTGCTGAATCAGGCTAAACTCAGTCCGCAATCCCTTGGCGCCGTCTTCGTGGCCAAAGGCCCGGGGAGCTTCAATGGGCTTCGCGTGGGCCTAAGTACAGCCAAGGGGTTAGCCTTCGCCTTGAATATCCCTCTCGTCGGAGTAAGCACTCTGGAAATCGAAGCTTACCCTTTCGCCATCACGAGGCTCCCTGTGTGCCCTATTCACAACGCCGGTCGCGAGGAAATCGCCGCAGCTCTCTATCAGCAGAATGATGACTGGCAATGCCTAGTCGAAGAGCATATCACCACCGTCGATATTCTGTGCCAACAAGTTGAGAGAGAAACGCTCTTCTGCGGTGAAATCCCGCCATCCGTAGACGAGCAACTGCGGCGGAGACTGGGCAAGCAAGCCATAATACCCGACGCTGCGACGAGAGTGCGCCACGCCAGCCATCTGGCAGCACTGGGCTGGCGGCGTCTAAGCAAAGGAGACAAAGACAATCCGGCAAGTCTCCAACCTTTGTATTTGCGCCAACCACCTATTACCCAGCGCAAGGTCAAGTAAACGAAGACCTATACTGCTAAAAGGAGCTCGGCAATGGAAAGAAGTCTAGTGCTTATCAAACCTGACGCTGTTCAACGAGGGCTGGCCGGAGCTATTATCTCCCGCCTTGAAAAACGGGGGCTCAAGATCGTGGCTATGAAGATGCTACAAATGGACAAGGACCTAGCCCAGCGGCATTATGCTATCCACCAGGGTAAAGCCTTCTTCAACGACCTAGTCGAATTCATCACCTCCAGTCCCATCATTGCCGCCGTCTTTGAGGGGGAAAAGGCCGTAGAAGCCATACGGCAGACGATGGGTGAGACTGACCCGGCTAAAGCCCCACCGGGTAGTATTAGAGGTGATTTTGGGCTGGATATTCAGCAGAACCTCGTCCACGGTTCTGACACGGCGGAAAATGCCCAGAAGGAAATAAGCCTCTTCTTCTCGCCAGAGGAGATTCTGGACTATCCCGGGGTGAGAGAGTGAAGCCTTACTATTAAAAGGTGAAAGGCTTGGTGGAGACAGTAGGATATTAGGTTTACAAGATGAATTTTATTGATTCCTTAGCATCTGCCCTAAAATCGCTATCTGCCCATAGGTTACGCTCCTCGCTAACTATGTTAGGAATTATAATCGGGATTGGAACTGTAATAACATTAGTGTCAATAGGTAGAGGAGTTCAGACTATGATTACTTCTACCTTTGAGCAATTGGGCACTAATGTACTCTATATAATGGCTAGTTCGCCTGAAATGGAAGCAATGGTGGGAGACATAGCCAGTATGACAGCAGGTATTACATCTCCAACTCTTACCTTAAGGGATGCTAAAGCTTTGGAACATCTACGCTCAGTGGAAGCAGTAGACCCAGTAAATGAAAACTATGTTAAAGTAATCGCTGGTAGAGAAAGTAAGGTAGCTATAATTCACGGAGCCAGTCCTGCATATCAGGTAGTATATAATTACTCTCTAGCCTCGGGGCAGTTTATTTCTGATAGGAATGTGACCTCAAGTGCTAGAGTAGTAGTGTTGGGGAATAATGTAGCTGAAGAGCTATTCGGTTCACTTGACCCTTTAGGGCAAAAGGTTAAAATCAAGGAGAAAAAGTTTACTGTTATCGGGATTCTGGAACCTAAAGGTGGGGCAGTTATGGGAGTTAGCCTAGATGATGTTGTGGTAGTACCAATAACTACCTTTCAGACTAGGTTATTTACTCAATATACTACTCGTGGGGAAGATGCCGTTCAGTCAATTGGTGTTAAGGTAGCTAGTGCTGAAATGATAGATGAGGTGACGTATGAGATTGAGACTATCTTAAGAGAACGTCATCGGTTATCAGCAAGTGAAGAGAATGATTTTACAATCATTAGTATGGAGGAGATGATTGGCTCATTAGGATTGATAGTTGGAATATTTACCTTATTTCTAGGAGCCATTGCTAGTGTTTCCTTGCTAGTCGGTAGTATTGGTATTATGAATATTATGTTAGTTTCAGTAACTGAGCGAACTAAGGAGATAGGTATTCGTATGGCCGTAGGAGCTAAACGAAGGGATATTTTACTTCAATTCTTAGTAGAAGCAGCTATGCTCAGTCTAGTTGGTGGGGGCATAGGAATAGCTGGTGGCGTGATGGTAGCTAAAGCAATTTCTCTAGTAGATATTGGAGGAATGACTATCCAATCTGTAGTTTCACCAGATATTGTTATTCTAACTGTCTCGGTATCAATCTTCATTGGTCTAGCATCTGGTGTGTATCCAGCAGCGAGGGCGTCTAGATTAGATCCTATTGAGGCTCTGCGCCATGAAGGATAGAGTTGAAGGCATGAAAGCCCAAACGGTATCTGTTATCATCCCGACCCGAAATAGACCTGACGAGGCAATACGATGCTTGGAATCATTGTCTCACCAGACATACTCAAGGATATTGACAGATGGGTCACTGGATCCTGATTATCGGCGTGGCCTTATCCCACAGCTCATCTAGCTGATAGTAATCTCGGTGTGCCGGGGAAAGGATATGGACAACGACATCCCCCAGATCGAGGAGAACCCACCCTGAATCGGCGGTACCCTCACTGCGTGGAATGACGCCTTCCTGCTTCAACGTTCTGCGAATCTCCTGCCAGATAGCTTCAATCTGGCGAGTACTATCCCCACTGCAAATGACGAAATAATCGGCGAAGGAGCAAATCTGTCTGGCATCCAGCATGACAACGTCATCAGCCTGTTTGTCTGATGCAGCCTCCAACGCCCGCCGGGCCACCTCTATCGCTTCCAGAAGTTAGTCCTCCAAACCATCGTTGCCAAGAACTACACGAATCATTATACCATACTTACGCGTATATCCCGAACGCAACCAGGCGATATAGTATTTCGATCTCCTCCCCAGTATAATGATGCATAGGAAGGCTATCAGGGCTAACGCCATGGAGGAACTGCTTTTCGGGCCAGCGGGCGTGCTCCCAAGCGCCGGGGCGAAATCCACCTTAGCCGGGATTGAGCGCGTTGCCGAGTTGGGCCTGGGCTGCATGGAGCTGGAATTCGTCCAGGGGGTCAAGATGAGCCCAGAGACAGCGTTGACGGTGGCTGAGGTGGCGAACAAGAGGAAGATAGCACTTACTGCACACGGCCCGTACTACATAAACTTCAATGCCCGGGAGCCACCCAAAATAGAGGCCAGCCGCAGAAGAGTACTCCAGACAGCCCGCATTGCTGCGCTGTGTGGCGCAACAAGCATCGTCTTCCACGCTGCCTTCTACATGGGCGACCCACCAGCCCAGGTCTACAACCGCGTCAAGAGACAACTCCAGCAGATAGTCGGTGAACTCAGAGCCGAAGGTAATCGAGTCTGGATCAGGCCTGAAGTCACCGGCAAGGCCAGCCAGTTCGGAACCCTGGAGGAGGTAACTGAACTCAGCAGCGAGGTAGAAGGAGTAGCTCCGTGCATAGATTTCGCTCACTGGCATGCCCGGACCGCGATGTTCAATTCTTATAATGAGTTCGTGTCTATCCTCAGGCACGTGGAACGTAAATTGGGCAGGCAGGCCCTGGACAACATGCACATCCACATCTCAGGCATAGACTACGGCAAGCACGGGGAAACCCACCACCTGAGCCTGGCGGAATCAGACTTCAATTATGTTGACCTTGTCAAGGCGCTACGCGACTACGAAGTGAAGGGGCTGGTGATTTGCGAAAGTCCTGATGATTACCGCAAGGACGACACCTTGCTTTTGCTGAAGACGTACCAGGCCGCTTCCCAGCCTTAGGCGCGCGTAAAGTCTGCGCAGGCGATCCATTTTCCATATTCAGTGGCTTCTGATATAATACGTGGGAAGGGAAACATAGCGTATGAAAGGTAAGTGGTGGCAGGGTACCTTATTCTACCTCTTGATTCTGGTGGCAGTAGCGGCGCTGGCCTTCAGCTTTCTGCCTATATCCAAAGGTGCCGAAGAGGTAGATTTCTATGCCTTCATCAACCAGGCCCAGCGAGGGGAAATCGATACCATCGAGCAGCGGGGAAGCGAGCTCACTGGTCTAAGAGGCGATGAGAAGGTAATAAAGGCATCTTTCGTTGGCAGCACCAAGGAACTTATGGATACCCTGAAGGAGTCAGGGATAACCCTGGGCGAAGGTGGGGTAACATTCGTTGTCAACGCTGGCGGGTTCGACTGGGGGGGAATACTGATCAGCTTCATTCCTCTCGTCTTGTTTGGCGCACTACTCTTCTTTCTTTTCCGCTCAGCTCGAGGTGCCAATACTCAAGCTTTCAACTTCGCCAAGAGCCGGGCACGCTTGGCGGCGGGCAACAAACCTACCGTTACCTTTGACGACGTCGCCGGGGTTGATGAAGCCAAGGGAGAGCTCGAAGAGGTAGTCGAGTTTCTCAGATCACCTCAGAAGTTCCTGGCTCTAGGGGCTCGCATTCCACGGGGCATTTTACTGGTAGGGCCACCCGGCTGTGGGAAGACCTTGATAGCCAAAGCTACTGCTGGCCAAGCTGAAGTCCCGTTTTACTCTATAAGTGGCAGCGAATTCGTGGAGATGTTTGTTGGCGTCGGCGCTTCCAGGGTCAGGGACCTCTTCGACCAAGCGAAGCGCAATTCGCCGTGTATTGTGTTCGTGGACGAAATTGATGCTGTGGGCAGGCACCGCGGCGCCGGCCTGGGTGGCGGCCATGACGAACGGGAGCAGACATTGAACCAGATACTCGTAGAAATGGATGGCTTCGATAGCAGCACCAACGTAATTGTTCTCTCCGCCACCAACCGCCCTGATATCCTGGATCCAGCATTACTGCGTCCCGGACGGTTCGACCGTCACGTTGTTATCGACCAACCAGACATCAACGGTCGCAAAGCCATCCTCGATGTGCATGCCAAGGGCAAGCCTTTGGCCAGAAAGGCCGATTTGGAAGTGATAGCCAAACAGACTCCAGGCTTCAGCGGCGCCGACTTAGCCAACCTAATCAATGAGGCGGCTATTCTAGCAGCCAGGCATGACCGCAAAGACATTGGTACGAAGGAATTAGAAGATTCCATTGACCGGGTTATCGCTGGTCCTGAAAAGAAAGGACGGGTCATAACGGATAAGGAAAAGGAGAGTATTGCGTATCATGAAACGGGGCACGCTCTGGCTGCCAACATGTTACCGAATGCCGACCCGGTACACAAAATCTCCATTGTGGCTCGAGGGATGATGGGAGGTTGGACACGCTTCCTGCCCACCGAAGACCGCCACCTATGGACACGTCCCCAGTTTGAGGATATGTTGACAGTAACCCTGGCGGGACGGGCTGCCGAAGAGATCGCCTTTGGTGAAGTAACCACCGGTGCCCAGAACGACCTGGAAAAGGCGACTGACCTCTCCCGCAAAATGATAACCGAATACGGAATGAGCAAGAAACTGGGACCTCGCACCTTCGGAAAGCGGGATGAGCTCGTCTTCCTCGGTCGTGAAATCCACGAGCAGCGAAACTACAGCGAGAAGGTAGCCGAGGAGATTGACGAAGAGGTTCATGCGCTCATTCAGAGTGCCTACGATACTGCCAAGAGAATCCTGGCCGAGAATAGGGGAAAGCTTAAGCTGATCGCTGAACGCCTCATCGACAAGGAGACTATCGAAGAGGCAGAATTTAAGGCACTGCTCAAGGAATCCGTGCCATCCGCCGAACTAGAGGCCGCACCGGCTTCCTAGACTCAGTTGTCGGCCCAGTAGACGTTCCACGCAGAGTCCACCCCAGAATGCATCAAGCACTTGCGGAGTTTATCCTGAGTGAGATCCTTCGGTCACTGCGCTCCCTCAGGATGACAGAAAACGAAGGGCTCAGGATGACAGGCGGCGAAGGACTCAGAATGACAGCCAGAGTCTGAAGACGACTTCGAAGTATTGCCTGTTGGCGAAGCGCATGATTGAGATTACCTCAAAGCCACTTTCCCCCCAGGCGATAATAGCCAAAGTCAAGAAAGACGACTACGGCGCTGTTGTCACTTTCATTGGAACAGTACGCAGTAGGACTCGCGGCAGGAAAGTCGCCGCCCTGGAAATTGCGAAGGCCAGGGAAAACGCCGAGGCAAAGCTCAACCAGGTAGTCTTTGAGGTCAAGCAGAAATGGCAGTTTCAGCACATAGCTATTTCTCGCAGGATCGGCAAGCTAAGCGTCGGAGAAATCGCCCTGGTCATCGCTGTGGCCGCGCCTCATCGTCGAGAGGCCTTTCAGGCCTGCGAGTACGCCGTTGATAGACTCAAGCAGGGCGGAATCACAACAGAGAAAGAGATTTACGAAACCAGCAACAGCCAGGAAGAAAGCCAAGCGGGGTAGCCGTTGCTACTTCCTGCGCTGGACAATGTAGGCAGCCAAGTCAAGCAAAGACTGACGGGGGGCATTATCAGGGAGCTTCTCGATGGCCTGCGAGGCCCGAGAAGAGAAATCCGAAGCGATAGCCAGACATTCACCAATAGCCGGTGAGTTACGTATCTTCTCCACAGCCAGCGCCACACTCTCAGCGTCCCTACTCCCAATAACCGTCTCTATCAGATTATCCCCCGGATGAGACTCGGCAAAGAGTATCGAGGGAAGGGTCATTGCACCTTCACTCAAATCAGAGCCCACCGGTTTACCCACTTCGCTTTCTTCACCAACGAAATCCAACACATCATCGACAATCTGAAAAGCCATGCCAAAGTTGTGACCGTACTCTCTCATTGCCCCAATTGTATCCTCAGGACACTGACCTAATATGCCGCCGGATTCAGCCGCCGTGGAGAAAAGGCAGGCTGTCTTGGCGCCAATCCATCTGTAATAGTGGTCACGAGCCTGTTCCAAATCAAAGTCCACGGCGGTTTGTCTTAATTCGCCACCCGAAATAGTCATAAGAGCTTGGGAAAAGAGCTTTATCGCCCTCAGGTTTCCAGTGCTGGCCGCAAGACTGCCAGCCTTGGAAAAAAGATAATCGCCAAGGAGCAACGCTCTGTTTTCACCCCAGGCAAGGCTGACTGCTGGCTTCCCACGGCGAATTGCCGAGTGGTCCACGATGTCATCGTGAACCAGAGTAGCCGTGTGAAGAAGCTCGACTGCCGTTGCCATCGGCACAAGGAGGCTCAGGTCATAATTCCCAGGTTTTCCACAAAGCAAAGTGAGCGACGGCCGAATTCGTTTGCCGCCGTTTCTTAACGCATATTCCAGCAATTCCGCGAGCAAGGGGAAGTCAACATCAGCTACCACCTCCAGGCTTCGCTCGACTTCGTCCAGATCGCCCTGAATAGGCCCATAGATGTCACTGAGATCCATCCGACTCCCCACTTCCGAGACGGCTGGTTTCTTCAGCCACGATACTCTCGTCCAGTTTGTCAAACAGTGGCTGCGGAGTTGGCAGCTTCTGCCCTGATACCGGTGATTGAGCTCTCCAGCCCACTGCCTCAATCTCGCCACCGAAGCCAAGGAAATCATGCAGTTTCTGCGAACTGAAGGGTAGAAACGGGCAAAGAATAGTCTTCAAGGTGGAGAGCACCGACAGCGCCACGTAGACAGCCGTACCTGCAGCCTGGCTGTCATCCTTGATTGTTTTCCAGGGGGCCTTGTCGTCGAGGTACCGGTTTCCTTCCTGAGCCAATGACATCGCCGTTCTGACGCTCTCCCTGAAATGACAACCGCAGAGAAGTCTATCAACACTATCGAGCGCAGTCTCAGCCTTGTGGAGGAGTGCCTGGCTCTGACTATCAAGCTCTCCGCAGGCTGGCAGCACACCTGCGAAGTTTCGCTGGGTGAAGGTGAGAACCCGGTGGGCCAGATTCCCGTAAGTCGCCACCAGTTCATCATTGTTGCGGCGCAGGAACTCACGCCAGGAGAAATCAGTATCCGCAGTTTCTGGCATGTTTATAGACAAGAGGTAGCGCAGCGGGTCCGGGTCATACCTCTCCAGATAATCAGGAAGCCATACCGCCCAGTTGCGGCTGGTGGAAAGCTTCTTGCCTTCTACCGTCAGGAACTCGTTGGCTGGGACATCGTAGGGAAGGTTAAGGCCACCGTAGCCCATCAGCATCGCCGGCCAGATAAGCGAATGGAAAGGGATGTTGTCTTTGCCTATGAAGTAGTAGCTCTTGGCCTCGTTTCCCCAGAAAGGCTGCCAAGCTGCATCATCGCCCTGGCTGATTGCCCACTCCTTACTCGCGGAGAGATAGCCGATAACCGCCTCGAACCACACGTAGATACGTTTACGTTCAAAGCCCGGTTGAGGCACAGTCACCCCCCACTCGATGTCACGGGTTATTGCCCGGTCCTTGAGCCCACCCTCAAGAATGCCCAGGCTGAAATTGAGCACGTTCTGGCGCCAGTGCGTCTGCTCGGTTATCCAGGCTTTCAGCCTGTCTTCGAAGGCGCTGAGGCGAAGGAAGAAATGCTCGGAAACCTCGAAGCGAGGAGCCGCAGAACAAAGGCGGCAGCGAAGGTCAAGAAGATCGCTGGGGTTCAGGGTCCTGCCGCATTCGTCACACTGGTCGCCCCGGGCTTGGGGGGAGTGGCAGTAAGGACAAGTGCCTTCAACGTAGCGGTCTGGCAGAAAACGCTGGCACTCGGGGCAATAGGCCTGCGGCACGGAGTCCTTGTATATATAGCCTTTCTCCAACAGGCTGAGGAACATATCATGAGCAACCCGAGCGTGATTCGGTGTACCAGTAGTAGTAAACAAATCCCAGGAAATACCCAGCTTCTGCCAGCAATCCAGGAACTCCTGATGATGCTTCGCCACTATATCTTGCGGAGGCTTATTCTCTTGTTCGGCACGCAGAGTAATCGGCGTTCCGTGCTGGTCACTGCCAGATACCATCAAAACCCGATTACCCTTGAGTCGATGGTAACGGGCAAAGATATCGGCCGGCAAGTAAGCCCCAGCTATCTGCCCCAGATGAAGCGACCCATTGGCGTAGGGCCACGCCACGCCGACAAAAATGTGCTCAGACATCAATCTACCTCGCAGTCACAAGCCCGTCCCTCAAATTCTGTCATGAACCCGGCGGGGCCGGGAAAAAGGTCAACGCCTTTTCGCCCTGTTCTGCCACATAGTTGGAGTAGCCTTTCCCCAAGCAGCAGTCGACACATAAACGCAGTGCTTCGCCTTCCTCTCCTTCGCTGAGCAGATATCGCTCTCCATGCTGGATAACACGATGACAACCTTCCCCATCACATCTGATTTCGCCTGTAGCAATACAACCGCGAATCATTCCTAGTCTCCTTTACTCAGCCTTAGCCAAGCCTGATAAAGCTTCTTTTTCGACACGCCGCTAGCCTCAGACAGTCGCGCTGTGGCTTCCTTGGCACCAACCCCCTGCCGACGGAACTTGCGTAGCTCGGCTTCAATTTGTTCATCAACCTCGGGCTTCTCTTTTGTTTTGCCTTCAACGACCAAAGTGAATTCACCTCTTGGCTGAGCAAAGTGCGCCATTGCCTCGCTCAACCTGCCACGGAAAATCTCCTCGTGAACCTTGGTGAGCTCACGGCAGGCTGCGAGTTTCCTGTCGCCCAGTACCTCGAGGGCATCTTCCAGCGTTTCCAAGAGTCGGTGCGGAGCTTCAAAGGCAACCATAGTCCGCGGCTCATCGGCCACAGACTTCAGAAGGCGCTGCCTTTGCCCCCGGCGGCGGGGCAAGAAGCCGAGATAAACGAACTGACCGGCTGGTAGTCCAGAAACCACCACGGCCGTAATCACCGCCGAGGCACCGGGAACGGGCACAACGCGAATACCACGCTCGATGGCCGCCGCAATTAGCTCGTAACCGGGGTCGCTCAGTCCCGGCATACCGGCTTCCGAGACCAGGGCGACCTCTTTCTCCTTGAGACAGTCCAGGAGGTATCCGAGCTTGGCCCGCTTGTTGTGCTCGTGGTAGCTGGTCAGCCGCGTCTTAATGTCATAGGCATTCAGCAGCTGGCGCGTGGCGCGCGTGTCCTCGGCAGCAATCAGGCCCACCTGACTAAGCAAGCGCAGGGCCCGCAGGGAAATATCTTCCAGGTTGCCGATCGGCGTAGCTACGACGTACAGAGCAGGGCACAAATCAATCGCGCTTAATTATAGCCTACCGCCGCGAAGGCGTCTAGCCCATCCGTGGAAATCAGGCCTTGGCTTGACTTCAAGGCGAGGGCTTTGCTATAGTCTGCAACAACAATCCCCGAGAGATAACCATGCCTGCCCCAATATTCAAGGAAATGGAACGCGCCTACGGCTTTGAAGAAGTTGCCCTCGTCCCCGGAGACGTCACCGTCAATCCCGACCAGGCAAACACTGATTTTACCATCGGGAACTTCACTTTCTCCGCCCCTATTCTGGCTGCGGCTATGGACGCCATAGTTGACCCGGACTTCGCCGTTCTGACCAATAAGCTGGGTGGCCTGGCCGTTCTTAACTTGGACGGAATTCAAACAAGATATGAGAAGCCCCAAGAGGCCTTAGCTGAAATCACCCAGGCCTCTGACGCAGACGTAACCTCGCTGCTCCAGAGGATTTATGCCCAGCCCGTCAAGGAGAATCTCATTGCCGAGCGAATTCAAACGATAAAACAGGCTGGAGCCATCTGCGCCGCATCACTGGTTCCGGCTACGACCAAGCGACTTGCCCCGGTCGCCAAAGAGGCAGGCGCCGATATCCTAGTTGTGCAATCAACGGTCACCACTGCACGCCACATTTCCAAGAGCTACCGAGGGCTTGTCTTTTCTGAGCTGTGTCAAACGCTATCCATGCCGATCATAGTCGGCAACTGCGTCACGTACAGCGCCGCCCTGGAACTGATGAGAGGGGGCATCGATGGCATCCTGGTTGGGATCGGCCCCGGAGCTGCCTGCACGACCAGGGAGGTCATTGGCGTTGGCGTGCCCCAGGTAACGGCCACTATGGATTGCGCCGCTGCCCGTGAGACCCACCTGAAGGAAACCGGCAAGTACGTGGCAGTAATCACCGATGGTGGGATTCGCGTCGGCAGCGACCTGTGCAAGGCATTCGCCTCGGGAGCGGATGCCGTGATGCTGGGGTCAATCCTGGCCCAGGCGACGGAAGCCCCGGGAAAAGGGTACAACTGGGGCATGTCCCATCCTCACCCGGCGTTGCCCAGAGGAACACGTGTCAAGGTTGGTGCCAGGGTTTCACTTGAGCAACTGCTCTTCGGACCCACCTCCATGACCGGCGGCACTGAGAACTTCGTCGGTGCCCTGCGCACCGCCATGGGCGTCTGCGGTGCCCTTAGCATCAAGGACATGCACAAGGTCAAGATGGTAATCGCCCCAGCCATAAAGACCGAAGGTAAGTACTTCCAGGCAATGCAGTCCATGCCCTGAACCGGGAACCGTCTAGACGAAAGCGGAAAAACAGAACCACACGCCAAAGCCAACCAAGACCAGGGCACAAATGCCAAGCACAACCCTCTGAACCTCTTGCGCCCACAAATGCCTCGTCTTGAACACGCTCATTGAAACAAACTGCTCCCACACCAGGTCGCATGACCAGTGTACCGCCGCGAACAGAAAGAGACCCCATACGCCAAAACCGGCAGAGGTAGCTACCAGGGCTATCCCAATGGTCGCCCACCATATGAAGAAATAAGGGTTTGTTCCAGTCATTATGATGCCAGTGACAAACGAGTTATATGGCAGGTCGGCAGGCTCTCCTACAGCCTTCTTGATGGCTCGCAACATCATTGACCCCATGACAATCAGCATCAGGCCGCCGGCCAGGCCAATGACCTTCTTGGCCTCTGGAGAAGCAAAGAAATGAGCAAAACCGAAATAGATGAGCGCTATCAGAGGCAATTCGACCACCGCGTGCCCCAGGGCTATCCAGATACCAGCGTATTTCTCCCGATAGCCCTTGGTAATGGTAGCTGCGGTAAGAGGACCGGGCATCATAACACCGGAAAGAGAGATACCTGCAGCCGATAGTAGGAATAGGCCAAGGTTTGCTGTCATATCTGTCAGAATAGGCCGAGACCGGGAACAGCCGAGGTTACCATTTAGCGGCCAGTTAATCGCCTGTGGGTTGCGTTGGTGACAGTGTCTATGCGCTCCATTTCGTGGGAAGCCGTTCCGTCACCAGAAGCACCGCAAGCCCGCTAGATCTCCTCTTCTTCCTCCTCCTCCTCCATCTCGGCCTCCGGGCCGCCGCCGAGCCGAGGCAGCAACGCGGCACGTTTGGCTTTCCGGCCAGAAACGCGAGGCAAAGCGCCGATTGCCTTCTTCACTTTGGCAAGCTCCTTCGCCGGGAGACCGCCCGGCAGCACCAACCCATTGACTCCGGCTTCGCACAGGCTGCCGAGCTCGCCACTGCTTGCTGACAAACCGACGGTCACCAGCAATGGCCTGTCCACCAGCTCGGCGAAGCGCTGGCAAATGAGCAAGCGCTCGATGGTGACCGAGCATTCTTCCCCCGCGACAAGCACGCCATCAACTGCAAGCGGCAGGTCATTGATGGCCCTGACCAGGCCCTGGTCCAGCGAGCCATCTATCCTGAGAATCCTGCCTATGCCTTCTTTCCCCACTGCCTCCAGCGGCGTCTTCAGCCCCAGGACTACAAAATCACAGCCCGAACCAACATACGCGTCAATCTCATCCGGGCTGGTGCTTTCCACTGATAACCCCAGCGGGATATCACCCATGGCCGAAGCTAACCTTCCAAAGCCGGCCACGTCTATCCCTTCGGTGCTCGCAATGCCGGCATCTATGCCAGCGCCAGCTATAGCCTTGGCGTCTCTGACATTTGTGCTGGTCAAGTTGGCAACGAGTAGCAGCGCGGAACTCTCAGCACCAGCGCCAGGCTTGCGGAAGCCCATAGATGGTGCGGAAGCTCGGTAGATACGCTGTAACGTGTCAACGAATTTGCTCATCGCAAGTTGTCTTCTCTGGCCAGGAATGCGCTTCGAGCCACCTCCCAACTGCGAGGCTATTGTATGGGAAATCATCGGGAAAATCAACGTAATGCGGCCGCCAGGTCTCCTACAGGAAAGCGGGGACAGCCGACGGTCGTCGACTACCCAACGTGGTAGCCCAACGCAGCGACGAGGGCCGACTGCTTCCACCGAATTCACGCGACTCCTACCCGTCCGCCCGGACAACCTTCGCCCCGGCGGTCTAGTATTTCGGCATAGCGGGGCATATAATTAGTGCAGCAAGAACTGACCAAGAGGAGGTAGCAATGGCTGTATATCTTATGCTGACAACTCTTACCGGTGAAGGCAGGAAAAAGATCGAGGAGTATCCGGAGTTTCTCAAGGAACTGAACAAGGAAGTGGAGTTTATGGGTGTCAAGATACTGGCCCAATATGGTCTTCTGGGGCAGTACGATTTCGTCAATATCCTGGAGGCTCCGAGCGACCAGGTCGCAGCCAAGGTGGCGATACATTTGAGCGGCAGAGGAGGCCTTCAGACGTTGACCCTGACTGCCATACCCCTGGACGATCTGATTGCCACCCTGAAAAAGAAAGACGAGCCGTTATAGGCTCTCCATAACCCTGGCCTTCAAAGACCGATTTGGGCGGCCAGCCTGTGGCTATGACAAACGCTCTGCCGACTCGTCAGCGCGCCGCACACACAGGGGGTGGATGTTGTGGCTAGTCAAACTCCTTCCTGGATAGTACTGTCAGTACGATGGCTGCTATCCCCAACAGCCTGCAGGGAAAGAACGCCGCCACCGAACCGGCAAGCGCCCAACGCCACCTTTTCCTCTGCAGGGCGAAAACGCCACCTACTATAGCCAGTATGCCTACGACAAATAACGGTATAGCTATCGCCGAAAAAACGGCTCCCGGCACAAATGCTGGTATTTCCGCCTCGACGAAACTGAGAACCGCGCTGCCAACAGTGCCCAGAATAACGAGAACGTAACTCGCAATCAAGCCAAGAGCGCCGGAGACTACGGCCAGAATCCCAGCGACTGCGGGCATCCATGTCTTGTCCATGTGTCACCTCCCCAGTCTGATTTCAGCTACATATTTCGAGCCTGACAACAATCAGTCGCTTTTCACAAATCCATAGACTATGAGGAACTGCGCCAGGTAATAGGTAATCATAACCAGGTAATCAGCTGCGGGTACGACTACCAGGAACTTGTTGATGGCAAGGATTGAGTCCGACACGATGAAGGAAATAGCCCCGTAGAGAACGAGCCTGGTCCCGGAGGCTCTCAGGGCAGCGAATATGCCCATGGTGGTTATTACCACCAGATAGAAATAGACCGGTATGGCCATTTCTCCCAGCGAGGGCGTCAGGATGAGAGCCATAGCCACGGCATAGACAGCAAGTAGCACGACGATCGGAACCCTCGACTTCTGCGCTTTGAAATCCCTGGAGAATGTCACTATGTACACGATTTGGGCAATCAGGAATAATGCCAGGCCAACAATGAAGTACTTCCCTGCCTCCAGTGCCAGAGCTACATCTCCGGCAGCGGAAAACAAGAGAGCCACAAACAGCAGCTTGCCCCGCAACCCGGCAACGGTTGTAAATGCCAGTATGCAGAGACTCGCTACGGGTATCGCCTTTATGACGAAATCTCCCGGATAAGGTTGAAATGGCAAGGTGCCAACGTAGGCGATGGCAAATGCCAGGAAGACGTACAGGTATGTTTTCTGCGCAGTAGTCATCTCATTGGCTCCTCCCTCAAGTCAGGACTGCGTTTTCGGCTGGCGGTGGAGTACAGCCGGCGCATTGTCCCCGCCTAAGTGTCGTACATCCTGCTCTCTTTGTCAACGTAAATGGCGGCCTGGATTCTGTCCGGGTTCAACCCTCCCGCGCCGTCCAGTCGTCAAGAGCTCCCCCTTCCTGTCTCTTGTCTGTCACAACGGCAGATAGCCGCCGACCACGCGCTTCGCGGGACGGTCGCGGCACTACGGCGTGCAGGCAGCTTTCGGTATTTGACTTAGAGCGGCGCTG
>CAZTRR010000034.1:0-19091 GCA_964616785.1 uncultured Dehalococcoidales bacterium | reverse complement strand
ACCGAGATACAACGACGAATTGAGGAGCTTGAGAAGAAAAATAAGTAAGAGGGCCTGCTATGCCAATATATGAATACCAGTGCACCCAGTGCGGCGAGAAGCTGACGGTTCGCCAGTCTATCGGCGAAGATGGGTCGCAGTTGAAGTGCCCCAAATGCAACGCAGGCAACCTCAAAAGGCTAATCTCCTCCTTCTTCGGTGGTGGATCGGGAAGCAGCGAGTTATCCGGGTCAAGTTGCGTCGGCCCTACCTGAGCGGTGTAAGAATCGGCACCAGTTTGGTGCCTCGGCGCATATAGGTCAGCGCAACATACTGAGAAAACTTTCCAGGAGGTGCATCATGCCTAGAGGCGATGGCGCTGGGCCACCTTGGGGAAGTGGGCGTGGGACAGGCAGAGGTATGGGTATGGGGAGAGGTGGTAGCGGTAGAATGGGAGGAACACGACCCGGGGCCGGTCCCAGTGGAGAGTGTATCTGTCCCAATTGCGGCACCAGAATGCCTCATCAGACAGGGGCTCCGTGCTACAATCTGAGCTGCCCCAAGTGTGGCGCAAAGATGGCGAGAGGATAGAATGATAATATCCATTGCTAGCGGCAAAGGCGGGACAGGCAAGACCCTCGTAGCTACCAGTCTTGCTCTTTCGCTAAAAGAAGAAAACAAGGTACAGCTTCTCGATTGCGATGTGGAAGAACCGAACGCCCATATCTTCATCAAGCCAGATTTCAGCTATCAAGAAAAGGTCTGCGTTCCGATTCCCAGGGTGGATGAAGCTAAATGCACCTATTGTGGTAAGTGTGCCGAGGTCTGTGCCTATAATGCCATCGCCGTAATAAACCGAAAGGTGCTCGTCTTCCCTGAGCTTTGTCACGGCTGCGGAGCTTGCACCTATTTGTGCCCCGAGGCTGCTATTTCAGAGGACGACAAAGAAATAGGAATTGTGGAGACAGGCAGTGCCAACGGGATAGAATTCGTCCAGGGCCTTCTCAATGTGGGAGAAGCCATGGCACCGCCAATCATTCGGAGAGTAAAGGAACACATCAATCCGGAAAAGATGGTTATCATCGACGTTTCGCCAGGAACCTCCTGCCCTGTTGTAGAGTCAATCAAAGGGAGCGATTTCTGCCTTTTGGTGACTGAACCGACGCCCTTCGGCCTTAATGACCTTGTCCTGGCAGTGGAGGTAGTACGAAAACTCGGAATCGCCTGCGGTGTCGTAATAAACCGCACGGGGCTGGGGAATGGAGAGGTGGACGAGTATTGCCATAGAGAAGGTATCCCCGTCCTACTTACGATCCCACTTGATACCGAGATTGCCAGTCAATACTCGAGAGGAATCCCCTTGGTGGAGGGTGTTCCGAAATGGAGGAATCAGTTTCTTGAGCTTCATGCCAAAATCAGGGCCGTGGGAGATGGACAAGCCAGTTGAGGTCAAACATCAACCAGAACCCAGGGGCTGGAAGTTGGCGTCAGTCAGTGGGGGCATCCATCTCAAGAGAACCCTGGAGATGTATCAGGAACTGGGAATTGAGGTGTATCTTGAGGAAGTGAAACCTGAAGAGTGCACAGGCTGCACCGAATGTTACACAGCAGCCAACGAGGCCATTTACAGAATCTACACTCGACCAAAAGGTGAATGGCCAAAGGAACAGGATAATACTGAGGACTGAATGAAAGAAATCGTAGTACTAAGCGGCAAAGGTGGAACTGGCAAGACAACAATAGTCGGGTCTTTTGCTGCTTTAGCTCGAGATAAGGTGCTGGCCGATTGCGACGTAGATGCTGCTGACCTTCACCTGTTGCTGAATCCCTCAACGAAAGAGGAGAGTACGTTCTGGAGCGGACAGGTGGCGGTCATTGATGAGGATAAGTGTACCGAATGCGGGCTTTGTCAGGAAGTGTGCCGCTTCGAGGCTATTCAAGATTTCAGGGTGGACCCTGTCTCATGCGAGGGCTGTGGCTTCTGCTACCACGTATGCCCTGCTGAGGCCATTGCCATGCAGGAAAACCTCGCCGGGCACTGGTTCATCTCTGAAACACGGCACGGCCCCCTGGTTCATGCGAGACTAGGAATCGCCCAGGAGAACTCGGGCAAGCTAGTGGCACTGGTGCGGCAACAGGCCAAGCAGATTGCTGAAAAGCAAGGGCTTGATTACATTATCACCGATGGTCCGCCAGGCATCGGCTGCCCCGTCATCTCGTCCCTATCCGGAGCCAATCTGGCTTTGCTCGTTACTGAGCCTACGCTATCGGGGATACATGACTTGGAGCGAGTCCTAGGCACGTGTGACCATTTTGGTATCCCCGCCGTGGTATGCATAAATAAGTATGACATTAACGAGGAGAACACTCGGCAGATTGGGAGCTATTGTTTTGACCAGGGAGTAGAAGTGGCGGCCAAGATCCCCTTTGATAATGTGGTTACCGAGGCTCTGATCCAACGACTGCCAGTGATAGAGTATTCACAGAACGAAGTTGCTCAGGAAGTGAGGACACTTTGGGAGGTAATTTCTAGAACCGCGGGCACATAACACATCAAACAGAGAATAAAGACGAGCTTCAGAACCGCAGGGTTGAGCCAAGGTTCTGTCGCCATTGTTCGGCGGGCCGCTTTCAACCTGCGACTGAAACCTGTAGAATATAGAGCTTGTAGCGCGGAGTTCATGTTTTCTTGCAACCGCTCCATGGGGTGAGAGTTGACACAGGAGGTAGAAGAGATGGACAGGATAGAGCTTAAGCCCGGATACTCAACCGTGGAGATACCGGGAAAATGCATTAAATGCCTGGCTGAACAGGAATATGGAAACTGCCTCAGAGAGCTCCTCAAGGGAGAAGAGGGGAAGAAAGAGCTTGAGGGAAGATTTGAGGCTCTTATATCTTTACTGACATCGCCAGAGCTGGTAAGACTGCGCGATGAGTCCGAAAAACATCTTGCCGACGGCAAAGAAGTCAAGCTCACAATACACCTGTCTGAAGGACAACCCAGGTACGAGCTAAAGGCAGACTAGACGAAAGCCAGAAGGAGAACGGCAGTGCCGCTTCATGATTTCAAGTGCGCCCGGTGTGGAATGGTATCGGAGATATTGGTTCGGAGCCCTCACCAAGACGATCTAAAATGCCCCGCCTGTGGGGATCAGGACCTGGAGAACCTCATCTCTTCCCTATCCGGAGCCGACCTACCTTTACTCGTTACTGAGCCAACCTTATCGGGAATACACGACCTGGAGCGGGTCCTCGGCACCTGTCATCACTTCGGTATACCTACCCTGGTGTACATAAACAAGTACGATTTCAACAACGATAACACTCGGCAGATTGAGAGCTATTGCTTTGGCCAGGGAGTAGAAACGGTGCCCAAGATCCCCTTTGATAATGTGGTTACCGAAGCATTGGTACAGGGACAGCCTGTAGTGGAATATTGCCAAGGCAAGGTTACTCAGGAGATAAATGCGCTGTGGCAGTTGGTAGTCAAGACACTTGAGAGATAATATCGCGATGTCAAGGACGAATTACCTATGACCATTAGAGAGAGTGTCCAACGGCTATTAAGCGAACTACCAAACGGAGTTCAATTGGTAGCTGCAGCCAAGACAAGATCACCAGAGGAAGTGCTGGAAGCGATTGAAGCAGGAGTAGAAATCGTCGGCGAAAATTATGTTCAGGAAGCCGAGGCGGTGCATGAAGTGGTAGGCAAAAACGCGAGATGGCATTTTATAGGCTATCTTCAAAAGAATAAGGTGAAAAAAGCCGTCGGGATATTTGACATGATAGAAACTATGGATTCTGTGGAACTAGCTGAGGAAATAGATAAAAGATGTGGTCATATTAGTAAAGTGATGCCAGTACTAGTAGAGATAAATAGTGGTCGGGAGAAACAAAAATCAGGTGTACTCCCTGAGAACACCGAACAGTTGATAAAAGAGATTTCAAGCCTTGAGGACGTAAAGGTAATGGGCCTCATGACTATGGGACCCCGTTTTGGAAACCCTGAGGATGCAAGGCCCTATTTTGTGGAAACGAGAAAGATATTTGAAAACATTACGAAGCTTAATTTGCCTAATGTGGAAATGAGGTATCTTTCCATGGGGATGACAAATTCTTATAGAATCGCCTTGCAGGAAGGGGCGAACATAGTAAGAATAGGAACCAGAATATTTGGAGAAAGAGATTATGGAGGATAAGTTCAGAAGAGGTGCGAGCAATGCCAATTTATGACTATAGATGCAACCAATGCGGGATGATATCAGAGATGTTGGTCCGTGTCTCTCGTGATGAGGCTGTCCGGTGCCCTGACTGCGGTAGCGGGGATGTAGAGAGGCTTATCTCAGCATCCTATATGATAAAAATGGATGCCCCCGCGCCAGGCACTACATGCTGCGGCAGGGCAGAGCGTTGCGAAGCACCGCCGTGTTCGACCGGTGGCACCTGCCGTAGAGACTAAAGTTGATTGAAACATAGCTAAACTGAACCAAGGAGGACACAAATGAGGTATGCAGTTCCAGTGACGGATGGTAAGATAGCTGTCCACTTCGGTCATTGTGACCAGTTCGTCTTGTTCGATGTTGACGAGGGGAAGAAAGAGATTGTAAGAAAGGAAGCCCTCGCTTCTCCCGGACACCAGCCCGGGCTGCTTCCGGTGTGGCTGGCAGATGAAGGGGTCTCTGTCATCATAGCCGGTGGCATGGGATCCCGAGCACAGACTCTGTTCAGGGAGAATCAAATCCAAGTCGTTATCGGCACTTTGCAAGACGACCCCGAGAAGGCAATTCTGGACTGCATAGCCGGCAAATTGGCTACGGGCGATAATATATGTGACCACTAGGGCAAGAGAGATCGGAGGCATGGTCTATGCCAACTGAAGAGCAGATAAGACAGAGTCTGAACGAAGTATTGGTTCCAGGTGCTATGCGCAGCCTGGTGAGCCTGAATCTAGTTCGTCAAATAAACGTTTCTGACAAGAAAGTCAATATCACTCTTGCCAGTGCGGCTTTGAATCCAGATGCCCAGGAGTGGCTGAAGTCAAAGGTCAGTGAGGGCACGCGGTCACTGCCTGGCATTGAGGAGGTAAACGTCGCGTTCACGGAGGCCAAGCCGAAGGAAATCAACGAGGTGGGTACTGTGGTTGCCGTGATGAGCGGCAAGGGTGGCGTAGGTAAATCTCTCGTGGCGGGGCTTCTCGGGATTGCACTTGCCCGCCAGGGGAAGGAGGTGGGAATCCTCGACGCTGACATCACCGGCCCCAGCATTCCCAAGATGTTCGGCTTGAGCGGTGCGCGCCCCAGTGGCAGTGACACTGGTATGATGCCGGTTTTGTCCAAAATGGGCATCGCTGTTATGTCCATCAACCTTGTTCTGGAGCATGAGGACGACGCGGTTATCTGGCGTGGCCCTCTTATCGGCAAGGCCATCCAACAATTCTGGGAAGATATGCTGTGGGGCAAGTTAGACTGCCTCATGGTGGATCTGCCGCCAGGCACGGCTGATGCTCCGTTGACCGTAATGCAGTCTTTGCCGGTGTCAGGGGTGGTCATAGTGTTCAGCCCCCAGGACCTGGCGGCAATGGTAGTAAGGAAAGCGGTGAACATGGCTCGACAGATGAGTGTCCCCATTATAGGGGTGGTGGAAAACATGAGCTACTTCACTCTGCCTGATACAGGGAAAAGGCTGGAGCTCTTTGGTAAGAGCAGAGGCGATGAGATGGCAAAGGCAGCCGGCGCACCGCTTCTAGCGCAGATACCTATCGACCCAAAGCTGGCTGAGCTTTGCGACAAAGGCGAGATTGAACGATATAGCTCCGACGTCTTCGATATACTGAGTCGGAATTTCACCCAGGTCTTGCCTCTTGGAAGAAAAAACAAAACGGATAACGAAAGCCAGTAGAGAGACCAAGGATGGCCACGGAATTTGATGAACTCCAAAACGAGGTAATGGCTCAGATGAAACAGGTGTACACCGAAACGGCTATCGACCATGCTATGAACCCTCGAAATGCAGGCAGCATCGCCGGTGCTGACGGTTTTGGTTCCATTACCGGTCCCTGTGGGGATACCATGGAGATATGGCTTAAGGTGAAGGACGGCAAGGTGGCAGATGCTGCTTTTTGGACAGACGGTTGCGGCACCAGTATCGCCTGTGGCAGCATGGTAACAGAAATGATCAGCGGCAAGGACATTGGGCAGGCGTTACATATAAATCAGGGTGAAGTCCTGAGGGCTTTGGGTGGATTGCCCGAGGACAGCCTTCACTGTGCCCTCCTGGCTGCAGACACACTTCAAGCAGCAATTCAAGACTACCTAGCGTTAAAAAGAGAGCCGTGGAAAAAAGCTTACAGGAGATGACGAAGTTAAGAACTTCTGCGTTCGATTCCATGGCTTCGGAATATGATTCCTGGTTCCAACATAAAGGGAAACTTGTCTTTGCTATAGAGACTCAAGCCTTTGAGGAAGTCTTGCCTCTGCTGCCAAAACCCTGGCTCGAAATCGGAGTCGGTAACGGCCGTTTTGCCCAAGCCCTACGCATAGAGAACGGGCTAGATCCGTCAATTGAGCTTCTGAAGATGGCGAGAAATCGAGGCGTAAATACCTTTCTTGGCAGAGGAGAGGCAATTCCCTTTAAGAGCAATATCTTTGGGGCAGTGTTTCTCATTGCCACGCTGTGCTTTGTGGACTCATCCTTGAAGGTCATAATGGAGGCTAATCGTCTCCTTAGGAAGGGCGGAACGATAGTGTTTGGCTTGCTGCTACGAGAAAGCCCTTGGGGGCAATCCTATGACATGAAGAAGGAGGCCGGACACCATTTCTACAAGCATGCCACCTTTTACAGCTACGCAGAACTTGAGACATACCTAACGCGGACTGGCTTTTCAACTGAAAAGGTTGTCTCAAGTCTGTTTCAGGAGCCTGACAAGGTGGAGCATATGGAGTTGCCACAGCAGGGTTTTTCTCCTAACGCCGGGTTCACAGTGATTGTAGCCAGGAAGGACTGAGCCAAAGAAACACAATTGGAAGGGAGAGGAAGAGAGAAATGCCACCCGTAGTTTCAATTGTAGGCAAATCAAAATCGGGAAAGACAACCCTCATAGAAAGACTGATCTTGGAGTTAAAGTCGAGGGGTTACCGAGTAGCCACAGCGAAGCACGCGCCCCGCAGATTCACTCTCGACAAGCCGGGCAAGGACAGCTGGCGCCACATCCAGGCCGGGAGCGAAGCCACGGCTGTCAGTTCGCCCGGTAATTTGGTATTCATCAAGCCTGTGAAACAGGATGTCAGTCTTGATGAGATAGTCCGCCTCTTTGGTGATGATTATGACATCATCCTCGCTGAAGGGTTTAAGCGGAGCAGCGCGCCCAAGATAGAAGTTCACCGCAAGGAGGTTGGAGCACCACTTAGCACCATCAGGAAACGCATAGCCATAGTGACTGATGAGCCACTTGCAACCAAAGCCAGACAGTTCTCCTTGCAGGATACTAAAGGAATAGCTGACCTCTTGGAAAAGGGCTTCATAAAACCTCAACAAGAGCGTATCTCTATCTATGTGAATAATATCCCCATAACACTGACCACTTTCCCCAAGAATATCATGACTAATGTCCTTATCGGCATGGTCTCCAGCTTGAAAGGGGTAGGAGACGTGAGGAGCCTGCAGATTTGCTTGAGGAAAGAGCCACGAGAGCGGTAAACCGGGAGCACTGCTATAGCGGACGGTTGAAGCTGATAGAGCCGGTAGGATGTGAGAGCCAAGCGTTGCGATGTCGATCATTTACGGACCCGTTGGTTCTTGGCGGCTAGGCAAGTCGCTGGGCGTAGACCTCTTGTCCGTCAAAGGCAAGACGTGTTCCTTTGATTGCATCTATTGCCAACTTGGAAGGACTGTCCATCTCCTGAGTGAACGACGGGAGTTTGTAAACCTAGCCCAACTGGCCAGAGAGCTAGAATCGACCGTAAATGTGGAGGCTGACTACGCCACGTTCTCCGGCACAGGAGAGCCAACTCTAGCTTCCAACCTGGGGGAGGCCATAGAGGTAGTGAAGTCAGCCCTACCCCTCCCGGTGGCAGTGTTAACGAATTCATCCCTAATGCCCCAGGAGCGTGTGCGGAGCGAACTCGCCAAGGCTGATGTCGTAGTGGCAAAACTAGACATACCAAATGAGGAACTACTAACCTTAATCAACAGACCGGTCCCCGGCACGCACTTTGAGGAGATAATAGAAGCCCTAAGACGCTTCAAGGGCGAGTACAAAGGCAAACTAGCTCTCCAGATGATGTTCGTTGAAACCAACAGAGATTGGGCTTCAGACATGGCGACGATAGCTGCTGAGATCTCACCGGATGAAGTGCAGATAAACACACCGCTCCGTCCCTGCGGCGTAGAACCTCTGCCGCCGGAGGACATCGCTGCTATACGGCAAGAGTTCGTCGGCGTCAGTAACGTATTCACTGTATATGAGGCACCGAGCCACGAAGTCATGCCGTTCAATGTAGCAGAAACATTGCGGCGTAGGCCTAAGCTTTGAGCATAACTACCTGCGCGGCAAGCAGATAATAGTCAGGCAGGTGACACCGTGTTACAAGTCAGCAAGACCTTATGTCTCGGTTGCGGGCTTTGTGCCCAGAATTGCCCCCAGGGAGCAATCTCTCTCTTCTGGGGACAGGCGCAAATAGACCAGACCAAGTGCAATTCCTGTGGTCTGTGCTTGGGCACCTGTCCTCAGGGAGCCATTACCGAGAGGATTGCCATGTCACCTCAGGCTCTGACAGAGGAAATCCAAAGGATGCGCAAGCAATCAGAGAATATTTTGGCAAGAATCGAGAGGCTAAGCTCAGCCAGTCGGAAGAATTAGCAAAGACGCGGCTTGAGATCAGTCACGTACGTACACACAAAGAGATGTCTGCTTTTCCAAGAGTATCTCTGTATGACCCGGAAATTGCCTCAACAAAGGGCAGCTATGTCTTGATCGTTGGACTTCATGCCGAGAAAAGAATCCATGTAGGTAACCTCGGGGTGATTCCATTCCCTCCAGGGTGCTATGCTTACCTGGGCTCAGCTCTAGGCGGGTTCAAATCAAGGCTGAATCGCCATCTAACCAAAGACAAGAAACAGAAGTGGCACATCGATTATCTGCTGAGTGAAGCTCAGGTCTTGCAGGTGATCCTTTGTGAAGTTGAACGAAGGCTTGAGTGTCTTCTATCTCAAGTTCTGGCGAACGAGTTCTCTTCTGTGCCTGGCTTCGGCTCAAGTGACTGTCGGTGCAAAAGCCACTTGTATTTTGCTGACAATAGGG
The DNA here is from genome assembly GCA_964616785.1 of uncultured Dehalococcoidales bacterium. Taxonomy (GTDB): domain Bacteria; phylum Chloroflexota; class Dehalococcoidia; order GIF9; family UBA5629; genus JAUVVE01. The sequence continues at coordinate 9,814 of CAZTRR010000034.1, read as the reverse complement.
CATGTCTAGAACGAGGCATCAGAAGGGCAATCGCCGACATGGCTTTGCCCCGCCAGGCTTGCAAAGAAACACCAGGATTCTAGGATAGAGATGAAGCTGGCTACTCTTACAATCGATGGTGCTGAGGTCAAAGCTCGGCCAGGAGCCAATCTCCTGTGGACAGCCCTGGATAATGGATTCTATATCCCCAATCTGTGTGCTATGAGAGGAGCCAATCCACCTTTTGCTTCATGTCGTCTCTGTTTTGTGGAGATCGCGGGGCGAAGTGTCCCTGTTACTGCTTGCACCGAGGCAGTCAGCGACGGCATGGCAGTCCATCTCAACACCCCCAGAACCCAGCGGCTCAGGAATACGGCTTTCGAGCTTCTCCTGAGTCACCACGACCTCGATTGTCGCAATTGTGCCAAAAACCGAAACTGCGAGCTGCAGAGTATTGCTTCTCGCCTCGGTTTGAAACTGAAGCTTAGGAGACTCCGACATATACCCCTGGAATTGCCCGTAGACTCAAGTCACCCCTTGTTCATCTACGACCCCAACAAATGTGTTCTGTGCGGCAGATGCGTTTGGGTATGTCACGAGCAAGGCACCGGCGTCCTCGATTTCGCCTTCAGAGGCATTGATACTCTGGTCACTACACTGGCCGGCACACCATTGGCTGATGCAGGGTGTAATTCCTGTTTAGCTTGTGTAGCTGTTTGCCCGGTAGGTGCCCTGGTAGCAAAGCCAGGGGTATCCCTCGACGAAGCTAAAGCTGCCGTGGCCCACCTGATATAGTACCGACATACGGAGTTTCGTGATTCTACCTGTTCAGACAAAGGGATGCCAGAATGGTTCCGCACAATAAACCGCTAAGCGAGACCGAGGCGCAACAGATTGCCGAAAGATTCTTGCTGGCCAAGTACATCCAGTCTCAAGTTGAATTCACAGGCAACCAGCTAACTACTAGAGACGATGTTCAGATATATCAGCTGCGGGGGAGAATCACGATGCGGTCTCGAGGCACGCTTGACCGTTTTGTTATTCCTCGGACTGCAAATAGGTATGACTTCAAGATAGAAGTCGATGCGCGGCAGGGGCAAATCCTCAGCTATGAGTTTCTCTAGGCAACTGCCCGCTTCCGGTAAGTATCACTCGCCCCAGGCATCTTTCCCGATAAGAGGGACAAAGCGGCAACCACCTAGGTTTTCGATTACGTTTTTGCTTTTCTTCCTAGTAACCTTGACCAATTCCTGTTCCCATCTTGAACCCACCGGGATGACCAGTCTTCCACCCAGAGTCAGTTGCTCGACGAGTGCGTCAGGAACGCGTGGCGCACCGGCGGTGACTATGGCCGCATCGTAGGGTGCTCCAGTCGGCCAACCTAAAGCGTCTTCAACGACGTGGATCTCAATGTTGGTGTAACCTAGTTTGTCTAGAGCTTGTCTAGCCGATTCTACTAGCTGCGGAATCCGCTCGACACTGACGACCCATTTGGCCACCTCAGCCAATATGGCTGTCTGATAGCCACTTCCAGTGCCTATCTCGAGTACCTTTTCACTACCTTTCAACTCCAGAGTCTGGGTCATCAAAGCCACGATGAAAGGCTGAGAGATAGTCTGCCCAAAGCCAATGCTTAAAGGCATATCTTCGTAGGCCGAGCGGTAGTAATCTGGCGATATGAAAAGCTCGCGGGGTACATGTGCCATAGCTGCAAGCACACGCTTGTCGCTGATTTCGTGACCCAGAGACTGAAGTAACCTAGCTCGGGCTGCCTCTAAACCCACGCCTGCACTGCCTTGGGGCTTCAACCCAGTATGAAAGTCAATACGACAAGGAGCAGCAACAGCGCACCAGCGATGATGCCGATGCGCCGTAGCTCAGATGGCACATATTGATAGCGAGCTGCTTGTGTTGAGGTAAAAAAGGATTCGACCGAAGACACTACCGGTTTGGGCTCGACCACTGCCTTGGGTCTTTGGACGGGTATCCCCGATCTTCCTTGATGTAGTTTGCTACTAGTGCGATGTTTGGCTCTAGCTCGTCGTGATTTCTTTGCCATACTATGACTCCAAAGAACACACTGCTATCGCTCTGATATTTCTGTCACGCCCAAAACAGAAACAAGTTCATCTCCAACTCAAGTCCGGACTTCAACCTGCTTGTAGGCTCTGGTAGTTGAGATATGTGCGTGGCCCAGAAGCTCTTGAACAGACTCCAAATCAGCGCCGCCCTTCAGTTTATGGGTAGCAAAGCTATGGCGCAAGCTGCGAGGAGTCACTTTCGCGCTGAGCTCGGCTTTGTCTGCGTAGCCCTGGACAATCTGCCAGAAGCCCTGCCGAGTGAGCCGTTCCCCACGGCGGTTGAGGAACAAAGCAAGCTCCTGTTCGTTGCTCAGCAGCTCAGGCCGAGCGATATCTATATATTCACTAACCACCTGTACGGTGTGTTGGTCAATAGGAACAACCCGAGTCCTCGAGTTTCGACCCGCGCAACGAACTCTGCCTGCTCTCAAGTCAATGTCTTCCACATCTAACGCCATCAGTTCGCTGGCCCTCAATCCAGTAGCATAAAGCAACTCCAGCATTGCTTTGTCTCTCTTCGCCTCCAGTGTAGAAAGCTTCGCCGGTTCCGCTAGCAAACGACGAACCTCAGAGACGGACAAAGGCGCAGGCAAAGATCTGCTCACCTGCGGTGAAGCCAAGTTCGGAGCCAGGTCACTTCTCAGTTTGCCTGTCTCTACCATGAACCTAAGGAAAGCTTTGGCCGCAGCCACCTTACGAGCTACCGTAGACGATGCGTACTTCCTCTCCCTCAGGCTACGCAGGTAACCTGCCAGGACTTCGGCGTTTAATCTAGCCCCGTGCAGGGCAATGCCGCCTTCGGAATCCTGGGATTTGAGATAAGCAGCCAACTGGGTCAAGTCACTATGGTAAGCTGCCAAGGTGTTTGGCGAATATCTCTTTTCCTTGACCAGATAATCGAGGAAAGACTTTATGTATTCTTCCATGTCGGGGCACCGCGCCTATTCTAACATAATACTGGCAGATGACGCTATTCAAACCACGGAATCCTGAACGCTTTTTGTCACCTTCGCCACCCAATGCTACAATGAACTAAGAAATGGTGCCAAAACGAATTGAGGCTCAGCTCAAAACCTTGCCGGCAAAGCCTGGAGTCTACTTGTTCAAAGACAACCAGGGTAGAGTCCTGTACGTTGGTAAGGCGGCCCGCCTTCGCCACCGAGTGAGAGCGTACTTTAGTCCTAGGACTAATTTCACACTTAAACTCCAGCGGTTAGTAGCCAATATCAGTGACTTCGAGTCCATCGTCACCGATTCCGAGCAAGAAGCCCTTATTCTGGAATGCAGTCTCATAAAGAAGTACCGCCCCCATTACAATGTCCGCTTGAAGGATGACAAGAGCTTCCCATACATTAAGATAGACTTATACGACAACTGGCCCGGTGTCCGCACTACCCGCCGCTTCCGCAAAGATGGAGGAAGGTACTTTGGGCCTTTTGCCAGCGGTGGTTCGGTGCGTAAAACGCTGAGGTTGCTGAGGAAAATCCTGCCCCTTCGCTCGTGCACCAAGACGATTACTGGGAATAGCCCAAAACCGTGCCTTGAATATCATATGCACCGCTGCTTGGGACCTTGCATCGGTGCTGTCACCAAGGAGGACTACAACGATGTAGTGCGGCAGGCTATTCTGTTTCTCGAAGGCAAGCAAGAGCTAGTACTTCGCGAGCTCAGGCACAAGATGAAAAAGGCCTCGCAGCAACTACAATTTGAACAAGCCGCTGTGCTGCGCGACCAAATTAAAGCCATAGAAAACGTAATTGAAGGGCACCGGATTGCTGTCACAGTAAGAGGCGAGCAAGATGTCATTGCCCTGGCGCAGACTAAAGACTTGGCTTATGTCGAGGTTTTCTTCATCCGCAACAACAAGCTCATCGGGCGCGACTGTGCTCTGCTAGACGGCGTTCGAGACGAACAGCCGAGTCAAATAGTGACCAGCTTCGTCAAGCAATACTACGCCTCAGCCTCATCGATGCCGCCCTTGGTCCTACTCCAGTATCCGGTCGACGAACCAAGCGTTATTACTGGTTGGCTAGGCAATCAAAGAGGAGCGCCAGTCAGACTACATGTGCCGCGCCGAGGGGCCAAGAAGTTGCTTGTTGATATGGTCTCTGAAAACGCCCGCCACGGACTAGAGTTGCACCGGATCAAGCAGTCGGCAATTGCTGAACCTGCCATTGCACTAGAGGAGCTGAGGGAGAGACTTCGCCTGCCTCGAACACCGCTGAGAATAGAGGGCTACGACATTTCGGATATTCGAGGCTATTTAGCTGTAGGCAGTATGACTGTGTTTGATAACGGGCTGCCCCAGCCATCACACTACCGGCGCTTCAGAATCAAAACTGTTCACGGTATCGACGACTACGCGATGATACGGGAAATACTGAGACGGCGTTTCGGAAGAGATGCGGATGCAGGGAACAAGTGGTCTATCATCCCTGACCTCGTTCTCATCGATGGTGGCAAAGGTCATCTTAGTAGTGCTCTGGAAGTAATGAGCGAATTGGGACTCGACTCTATTCCGGCTGCCAGCCTAGCCAAAGAAAGGGAGGAGGTATTCATCCCAGACGACTCTGAACCAGTCGATTTTCCTCCGACCTCCCCGGCTTTGCATTTGCTTCAGAGAATCAGAGACGAAGCCCATCGTTTTGCCCTGGGTTACCATCAAACGCTACGCCGTAAGCACGGCACAGCTTCGACTCTGGACAGTATTCCCGGCATCGGACCCAAACGCAAGAAAGCCTTAATCAAGAGATTCGGTTCAGTACCGGGCATCAAAGAGGCATCAATAGACCAGCTAGCGGCAGTAGAAGGAATGACGGGCAAATTAGCGGCCAAGGTGAAGGAATATCTGTAATTACTCCTTGGGCCAGCCGAATTCTTGACACCGGTAGTATAATCACGGCAAAAAGAGGTGGCCTATGTTAACTGCATCAAAATGGCTTCTGATAGTAGCTGGAGTGTTGCTAGTGGCGGACGCCATATTTAGGTTCGCTGGCATACCCAACCCCTTGGGCTAGCCTTGCCCCATTACTCTGCTCCTGCTCGGTGTGGGGCTTCTTCTTTTCGGAATTGGCAGCAAGGCTTTCAAGAAGCAATAACGTATCTCAGTTCAGTAGGGACAACCCCCAAGAGCTTGTCCTGAGCCCTTCGCTTTGTGTCGTTCTGAGGGAGCCCTTTGCCCTTGTCATTCTGAGCGGAGCGAAGAATCTTACAGAGCTCGGGACAGGCTCCGCGACCGAAGAATCTCGCCCAGGGTGAACTCCGCGATGGATCTCTGTCGGCTTCCTCCTTCGATGGGCACCATCTTCTCCCTCTCCCTTGATGGGAGAGGGTTGGGGTGAGGGTGAAAAAGCATGTGAGATTGCTTCCCTTCGGTCGCAATGACGAGGGGGCATTTAAGGACCTGTCACTACATTTCTACTCTACTGCGATTAGCCTATTAGCATTTGGCTTAGCGTTTTAGCATTCTTCACCGCATAAGCTTCAGCATCATTGTTGAAGTAAATATAGACTGTCTTTAGATTTGTCCCTAGCTTGGCAATCCGCTTTGCCCAACCAGAGAGTTCTTCGTCGTTGTAGCAACTGGCGTATAAGCCAGTACTGCCATGGAAACGGATATAGGCAAAATCAGCCGTGGCCGCCAAGGGACAGGTGAAATGAGGCATATCGAAAACACACAAGCCAACACTATGTCGTCTCAGAATATCAAACACCGTATCATCAATCCATGACTCATGGCGGAATTCAAGCACGTGCCGATACTGCTGAGGTAGGATAGTCAAGAAAGCTTCCAGAGTTTCATCATTACGTCTCATATTGGGCGGCAATTGATACAAAAACGGACCCAGCTTGTTCTGTAGGTGATCGGCTCGTGCCAGGAAGTTCTGCAGGGGCTCTTCCGCGTTCTTTAGCCTCCTTATGTGAGTAATGAAGCGACTCACTTTGACAGCAAACACAAAACCGTTGGGTGAAGACTCCCTCCAGTTAGCAAAGGCTTTGTCCGACGGCAACCGGTAGAAGCTATTATTGAGCTCCACGGTATTGAAATGCTGAGCGTAAAATTCCAGCCACTTCGCTTTAGCCAGCTTATCAGGATAAAAGAGCCTTTTCCAGTGGTCATAGTGCCAACCACTCGTTCCGATATGATACCAGTGCATCGCTCCTCCAAATTAGACTTTGCCACCACCCTCAGCTATAATTGGCTACCAATGGAAGAGATAGGTAGTCAATCAAGACTTCCGGTGACCAGTCCCCCGCGGTTTGTTAATCAGGGCTTTGTCTGGGTAAGCAATCGCCGCACTCTTCTCAAAACGAGAAGATTGTCGGGGATTTCTTCTTTCCTGCTGTTGCCTGTTTTCCTGCTGGAGTTCCTATTCCTGGCTCTAATCATCGGGCTGCTATTGCTCTTCTTTGCACTTTATGTCATCTTCCATCTGGCGAGTTCCCTACCCAAATTGAAAAAGAGGAACTCGGGCTATCATAGGTAAGAGAAGCAACTCCCTTTTCCGTGTGAGTTGCCCCCCAACCTCACAGAGCCTCCAACTGCGCCAGATCAAACTTCATGCCGTCGCGTGCAGCGACAACTGAAATGCCTGTATCCTCGCTTAGCTGTTTGGCTAATTGCCACGGTTTAGCCCGCCATATTGACATACCGAAATGAGTGAGGATGGCGGCTCTCGGTCTCACCTCTTCAATTATCCGCCTGGCTTCAGAAAGGCACAAGTGGTCAACCGGTCCCTTGGGCTCCAGCAGAACCACATTTATCACCAGCACCTCAGCCCGATAGTAGCTGGGCAGCCTGGGGAAATACTGAGTATCAATAATCCAGGAAAACGTGTGCCGGGGTGTTCTGAAGATGAAGCCGTAGGTTTCCACTCGGTGATGGTGTTTGACCGGAGTTTCAAAGGAAACGTGATCGACAGAATAGGATTTGCCTTCAGATAGAACTTCTATCGCTTGTGGATAGCTTCGCAGGTAAGATAAGATGACTGCGTCTTCGTTCAAGGCATCGGATGGTGCAAAGACTATACCCCGCCGCTTCCACCCACCCTCAGTCATAGCTTCAATCATGATATTAATGTCGCCGGAGTGGTCAAGATGCTTATGAGACAGGATAATGGCCTTCAGCTTGGAGGGGTCAAGCTTTCTCTTGGTAGCCTGGACCAGAGAGCCAGGGCCGGGGTCGAGGAGTATTTCAGTACCTCCTAGATTAAGCCAGGCACCACCTGAAGCCAGGAACTGCTTCGTCACCACGAAGCGAGCCCCAGCAGTGCCAAGGAAGGTTATTGTATCCGACAACTCATCCATACCCACAATTATATCAGGAAAGCTCGCTTCTCCACCTGTGTTTTTGTTAAAATTGGCTGACCATTACAGGCAGCGAATGAGGAGGAACATGGCAGAATTGCAGGAGGAGATTGCCCAACTCCTCAAGAAATACCAAGCCGAGACAGGCAAACTGCTGACCATAGGCACAGTCGAATCAGCCACCGGTGGCAGAATAGGCGACAAGATAACCAATATTCCCGGGAGTTCTGACTACTTCAGAGGCTCAATAGTCGCCTACAGTAATGAAGTCAAAACACGCACCGCTGGAGTAAGAGAGGAAACCATCAACAATCATGGTGCCGTCAGCTTCGAGACAGCGATAGAGATGGCTGAAGGCGGTAGAAAACTGCTCAAAGTAGACATCTGCGTATCCGACACTGGGATCGCCGGCCCTACCGGTGGTACACAGGGGAAACCCATAGGGCTGTTTTACTTTGGTCTATCCGCGGAAGATACCATCTTGAGTCGGGAGCATCGCCTCCGAGGCAATCGAGAGAAGAACAAGCAGAAGGCGACCGAAATGGCGCTAACCCTGCTCAAAGAGTATTTGACAACACGCCTAGGCAAATCAGCAGACAGCACTTTGGAAGAAAAACACGTCGTCACTTGCTTCCTCGAGCATGGCCAGAGAATATTGATCTTAAGGCGCAGTCACAAGGTTGGCACCTATCGGAGAAGCTGGGCCGGCGTCAGCGGCTATATAGAGAGAGACGATACAGAACAAGCCTTTACTGAAATAAGCGAGGAAACGGAGCTATACAGAAACGACTTGAAGCTGATAAAGAAGGGCGAACCTTTGGAAGTCATTGACAGAAGCCTGAACCGAAAATGGATTGTCCACCCTTTCCTTTTCCACGTGAAAGCTCCAGAGAAAATCAGGATTGACTGGGAGCATACAGAGGCGAAGTGGATTGAGCCCAAGGAACTCGCCGACTATCAGACTGTCCCTGGATTGGACGAAGCCCTGAGACGGGTGCTTGACTGAAATGGCGGTTATGCTTTGTACCATCACCCCCGCGGGAGTTGGCTGTGCTGGCTAAGGTAACGAGCTGTGCTGTGGTAGGGCTGGAGGGCGCTATCGTTGAAGTGGAGGTTGACATCTCACCAGGCCTTCCCACCTTTACCATTGTCGGCCTACCCGATACTGCCGTTCAAGAGGCCAAAGAGCGAGTCCGGGCTGCCATTCGCAATTCCGGCTGCACCTTCTTGATGAAACGCATCACGGTGAATCTAGCTCCCGCCGACCTCAAGAAGGCTGGCCCTGCCTATGACTTGCCTATCGCTATCGGCATTCTGCTTAGCTCAGAGCAGGTATATGCCGATGTCTCAAAGACGGTTTTCCTAGGTGAGCTTTCCTTGGATGGCAGTCTGCGCCATACCCACGGCATCTTACCCATGGTAGCTCTAGCCCACGATAAAGGTTTCTCAGAAGTCTTCGTTCCAGCCGATGATGCCAACGAGGCCTCCTTGGTAGATGGCAGCCAGGTCATTCCCTCTGTCTCACTTGCCCAATTAGTCAGCCATCTCCGGGGCGAGATATCAATCCCTCAGCATCAGCCAGACAGGGACTGGAGGGATACCATTCTTGATTCCCCCCAGACCGACTTAGCAAACATAAAAGGACAGGAACACGCCAAACGTGCTCTGGAAGTAGCCGCTACTGGCGGACACAATATTCTCATGTCTGGTCCACCGGGAAGCGGCAAGACCATGCTGGCTCGCTCCCTACCCGGTATCATGCCACCGATGAGCCTGGCCGAGGCCTTGGAAACGACCAAAATCTATAGCGTTAGCGGACTTCTTTCCCACGACACTCCCCTCGTAAGCCAGCGTCCCTTTCGCTCACCTCATTACACAATCTCCCACGCTGGACTGGTCGGAGGCGGACACTGGCCCCGGCCCGGCGAAATAAGCCTCAGCCATCGCGGCGTGCTTTTTCTGGATGAGTTCCCTGAGTTCAGCCATATGGCTCTCGAATCGCTGCGACAGCCTATAGAGGACAAGGTCATTACCATCAGTCGCGCTCAAGGCAGCGTCACTTTTCCGGCCAACTTCATGCTCGTAGCGGCCATGAATCTATGCCCCTGCGGCTATTATGGTGACGCGCTCAAAGAATGCAAATGCTCCGCCAGCGAAATCTCACGCTACCAGAAGCGAATAAGCGGGCCACTCCTCGACCGCATAGATGTTTTCATCGAAGTGCCCCGCGTTGAATACGAGAAGCTTACCGATGATACACTGGGTGAAGGCTCGGAGAGGGTTCGGGCTAGAATTGAAGCCGCCAGGCAAATTCAGCAAGAGCGCTTCCAGGGAACAAAGCTTATTTGCAACACCGAGATGACGCCTGTAGAAGTTAAGGAGTTCTGCCAGATGGAGACCCCTGCCCAGAGCTTACTACGGACCGCCATGAAGCAACTCCATCTCAC
>CAZTRR010000033.1:0-19420 GCA_964616785.1 uncultured Dehalococcoidales bacterium | reverse complement strand
CCTCCGACCTCAGCGTCCCGAACGCTGCGCGCTACCAGACTGCGCTACGCCCCGCTACCTAGTATTATAGGCGGCTTTAACTTCTGAGGCAAGAACTGTAAACTAGTGAGTGTGTGGCCATTCTTGACTTTTCACCCTCACCTCAATCCTCTCCCATCAAGGGAGAGGAGAATCTCTGAGGTATTGTGGTGGCTGGAATGAAGTATTGTGTTCTCATAATTGATGGCGCTGCCGGTTGGCCATTGCCCGAACGTGGTGGCAAGACTTGTCTGGAACTTGCCCGTATCCCGAATCTGGATGCCATGGCCCGGGAGGGCGTTGTGGGACAGGTTCGTACTGTGCCGCCGGGGATGGAGCCCAGCAGCGCCTGCGCCTGCATGTCGGTGCTTGGCTACGACCCAAGGGAGTACTACCGGGGGAGGAGCGCCATCGAAGCCAGAAGCATGGGCATTCCCATAGCCGATGGCGAGGTCGTTTTCCGGTGCAATTTGGTCGCCATTCGTGAGGGCAAAATGTGGAGCTATAGCTCGGGGCGTATCAGCACTGACGAGGCTCAGGCGCTTGTTGCCGCTTTGAACGGAAGTCTTGGCGGCGATAGGGTTCGCTTTTACCCTGGAGTCGCTTACCGACATATATGCAAGTTAAAGGGGAGGGAGGAAACGCTGCTGGCTAGCTGTACACCGCCGCACGATATTCCGGATAAGCCCATTGCTGACTTCCTTCCTCATGGCCAGGGGAGCGACGTGTTGCGCGACCTTATGGCGAGGTCGGAGACTGTGCTCAAGGAGCATCCAGTGAATATCCAGCGGCAGGCTCGCGGTGATATCCCGGCGACGATGATTTGGCTGTTCTGGGGCAGCGGAAGAGTACCTGACATGCCGCCTTTCATGCAAGCATATGGTCTCGAAGCCGCAATGACATCTGGGGTCGATCTTCTGCGCGGCCTAGCCCAGATGGTAGGGATGGAAGTATTGGACATCCCTGGCGTGACCGACGGTCTGGACAATGATTACGCTGCCCAGGCATCTGGAGCCTTGAAAGCCCTTGACAGGCATGACCTGGTAGCTGTTCATATTGAAGCGCCGGATGAGGCGGCTCATGTCGGTTCTGTTGACGACAAGGTAGAGGCCCTCGAGAGAGTGGATAAGGAGGTTATCGGCCGAATGCGCTCCTGGAGTTCCGAGGCGCTTCGGCTGTTGATATTGCCCGACCACCCGACACCGATAGAGATTCAGACCCACAGTGATGAGCCGGTCCCATTTGTGCTCTGGGGTGCCGGGGCCGCGCCCAACGGGGCGAAGAGGTTCACTGAGGCGGAAGCCAGGAGTACGGGTGTGTCTATTGATGAAGGCTACCGTATCATGGGCAGACTAACACGAGTGTAGGTCGGGTGGAAAGTACCGTACAGATGGTTTAGAATAGACGGAGAGAGAATATGGCGCTCATAGTTCAGAAATACGGCGGCAGCTCAGTGGCTGATGCTGAGAAGATTGCAAGTGTCGCCCGGCGCATAGTTGAAACCAGGGAGAAGGGGAATGAAGTGGTTGTGGTTGTCTCGGCTATGGGCGATACCACGGATGAGCTGATTGGGCTAGCCAGACAGCTTAGCCCTCAGCCTCAGGAGCGGGAACTCGATGTTCTATTGTCCACCGGAGAGATAGTCGCCAGCACTCTAGTGGCCATGGCATTGGGTAGCCTGGGCTACAAGGCGGTAAGCCTGAGCGGTGCTCAAGCAGGCATAGAGACGGATGCCAGCCACAGCCGGGCTCGCATCCTTCGGATTCAACCTAAGCGGATTGTTGAGGAGCTCGACAGAGGCAGCATTGTCATTGTCGCCGGGTTCCAGGGAATGACACAGGATATGGACATTACCACGTTGGGCCGGGGTGGCTCGGATACTACGGCGGTGGCTTTGGCTGCCAGCCTGAGGGCGAAGAGGTGTGAGATCTATACGGATGTTGAGGGGATATTCACTGCTGACCCTCGCCTGGTGCCTGAGGCTCGTGCCCTCGAGGAGATTGGCTACGAGGAAATGCTGGAGCTGGCAACCCTTGGCGCCAAGGTGATGCATCCTCGGGCGGTGGAGCTAGGAGAGCTTTATGATATGCCCGTAGTGGTGGCTTCCAGCTTCGGCGTCAAGCCCGGTACTATTATTCATGGAGGGGTTTCGATGGAAGTAAGGAACAAGGTGCGAGGTATCGCTCATGACTCAAATGTGGCCAAGATTACCGTGGTTGGTGTTCCTGATCAGCCGGGAATAGCCTCGGCCATCTTTGAGCCTTTGGCCAACGCGAACATAAGCGTGGATACCATCGTTCAGAATGCCAGTATCGAGAACATCACTGACCTGACCTTTACCGTGGCTCGGAGCGATTTGAATAAAGCGATGTCGCTGGTAAGTCCGGTGAGTGAGTCTATTGGCGCCAGGGAGTGCGTCAGTGATTCAACACTAGCCAAGGTGAGCATTGTTGGTACTGGAATGCTGAATGCTCCTGGCTATGCGGCTACAATGTTCCGCATTCTCTATGAGCAGGGCATCAATATCCAGTTGATTACCACGTCTGAGATAAGGATAACGTGTATTATCTCTGAGGCTAGAGCAAAGGACGCTGTGAGGGCATTGCACAAGGCTTTTGAGTTGGAGCAAGCCGGAGTGTGATGCTACACTCCGACTACTTCTTTTACGCCGGCTATTTCTTCTTTCAGTAAACGTTCGATGCCGTTTTTCAGGGTGAGAGTTGACAGCGGACATCCTGAGCAGGCACCGGTAAGTCTGACGCTGACTATGCCATCCTTGATGTCGACGAGTTCCACGTCTCCACCATCGGCATGCAGACTGGGTCGGATACGGTTCAGGACTTCTTCTACTTCGTGTCGCACAGGTTCTCCTTTTTGCCTTTGGCTTGTTTTTGATAAAATAAAAGGCTAGCATAGTTGGCCGGTTTTGTCAAAACGACTCTTGGCTTGGCACTTGGTTCTTGACATCGTTGGCTTGTTTTGGCACAGTGGGTGCTATAGAATTAGCTGGTTGGGGGCAGAGGCCCTGAGTATGCGCTTCGCTTGGGGAATATGTGAGGTGGCTTTTCAGACCATACATTGCCGTTTGGTGCGAAAAAGACATTGGTTGGTAAGACAGTAACGGGGGCTAGGAATGCCTGACCGCGAGGAAGACAAGGACCGACTGAAACGCAAGGCTGGTCAGGAGGCTATCGCTTTGGCCATGCAGAGCCGGTGGCAGGAAGCAGTAGCTGCTAATCAGGGCATAGTTGAAAGCTTCCCAACCGATGTTGACGCCCATAACCGGCTAGGTAGGGCTTTCATGGAGTTGGGCGAGTTTGCCCGAGCCAAGGAAGCCTATGGGCGAGCCTTAGAACTTGATCCCAATAATATCATCGCCCAGAGAAACCTTCAGCGCTTGTCCCTGTTGCCCGAGTCCCAGAGCCCGGTGAGAGAAGAACGCAGTGAAGTCGCCCCGCATCTCTTCATCGGTGAAATGGGCAAAGCTGGGGTGGTGAATCTACAGAACCTGGCTCCCCAGGAAGTGCTAGCGAGGGTGGCCGCCGGTAACCGGGTCTACTTGAAGGTAAGGGGGCAACAACTTATCGTGGAAAATGAGCAAGGAGAGTATTTGGGGAGGGTTGAGCCCCAGTATGGTTTTCGCTTGGTCAAGTTGATCGAGGGCGGTAACCAGTACACTGCGGCTGTTGTTAGCCTTGATAGTGATAGGGCAAAGGTCCTCATACGTGAGGTGTTTCAGCACCCAAGTCAGATTGGACGGCTTTCTTTCCCGGTTAGGGCTGTTGAAGGCTTTCACCCTCATGTCAAAGACAGTCTCCTTAGACACGAGGCCATGGATGAGGAAGCCTTTGACGAGGCTGAATATGCGGACCTGGAAGAGGGTGAGCTCCTGCCTGAGGGCTTCTCCATATTTGAGGGAGTCACCCGTGATGAGGAGGAGGAGGCAATAGAAGAGAACTTGATTGAAGAGGACTAATGAAATGGAAATCGGAGTAGTTAAGCCAGTTGTCATTGAGGAGGAGATGAAAAGCTCCTACCTCGATTATGCCATGAGTGTCATAGTCTCTCGGGCCTTGCCCGATGTGCGTGACGGCCTGAAACCGGTGCACAGGCGTATCCTCTACGCCATGCATGAACTGGGTCTCCGGCATACCACTTCCTACAAGAAGAGCGCTCGCATAGTTGGTGAGGTTCTTGGTAAGTATCATCCTCACGGAGATGCGCCGGTATATGAAGCTATGGTGAGGATGGCACAAGATTTCTCTATGAGGTATAGACTTGTTGATGGCCAGGGCAATTTCGGCAGTATGGATAATGACCCGCCAGCAGCTATGCGTTATACCGAAGCGCGTTTGGCAAGAATTGCCGAAGAGATGCTCCTTGACATCGATAAGAGCACGGTTGATTTCACACCGAATTTTGATGATAGCCTCGAGGAGCCGTCGGTCCTGCCAGCCAGGCTGCCCAATCTGCTGGTCAATGGCTCCTCAGGCATTGCTGTGGGCATGGCTACCAATATTCCACCTCACAACCTCGGCGAGGTATGTGATGCCGTCAACTATCTCATTGATAATCCCGAGGCTGATGTGAGCGAGTTGATGCGATTTGTGAAAGGCCCGGATTTTCCCACCGCCGGCATGATCCTGGGGCGTGAGGGCATAAAGAGCGCCTACGTCAGCGGACAGGGCAAGGTTGTGGTTCGGGCCAAGGTTACTGAGGAAAGCCTGAAAGGCGGGCGTGAGAGATTAGTCATTAGTGAACTTCCTTATCAGACCAACAAAGCTGCTTTGGTGGAGAGAATAGCTGAGCTGGTCAAAGACAGAAAGATTGAAGGGATAAGCGAAGTTCGCGATGAATCAGACCGCCATGGTATGAGGGTGGTCATAGGGCTCAGAAAAGATGCTCAACCTACCAAGGTGCTCAACAACCTCTACAAGCATACTCCGATGCAATCCTCTTTCTTCATCAACATGCTGGCTCTGGTTGACGGGCAGCCTCAGGTCATTAATCTCAGGGAAGCCTTGACTTGTTACATAGATTTCCGCCGGGAGGTTATCACTCGCCGCTCTCAGTTTGACCTCCAGAAGGCGAAGGACAGAGCCCATATCTTGGAGGGCTTCAGAATCGCTCTTGACCATCTGGACGAGGTTATTCAGACTATTCGAAAAGCGGAGACCGTTGACGCGGCCCGAACGGCTTTGATGAAGAACTTCAGCCTGTCTCAAATTCAGGCACAGGCAATCCTGGATATGCAGCTACGTCGTTTGGCACGACTGGAGCAAAAGAAGATAGTTGATGAATACAGCGAGGTGGTTCAGACCATCGCTTATCTTGAAGACCTTTTGGCAAATCCGAAGAAAATACTCTTTCTCATTCAGCAGGATGCAAGGGAGCTCAAGTCTAAGTACGGTGACCGTCGGCGTACTTTGATCCAGCGGCAGGAAGCCGAGGAGTTTCAGGATGAGGACCTTATCGCCCACCAGAATGTGGTTATTACGCTGAGCGAGCAGGGCTACATCAAGAGGATACCGGCTGCCACGTATCACAAGCAACATCGTGGCGGCCGAGGTATTGTGGGCATGGTGACGCGAGAAACCGATATGGTGAGACACCTTGTGGTAGCTGATACCCATGATAACTTGCTGCTGTTTACCAATCGAGGTAAGGTCTACCGCCTCAGATGCTATGACGTCTCTCAGGACTTGTCCCGGACGACGAAAGGAACGGCTATAGCGAACCTGTTGCCTATTGACCCAAAGGAGCAGATAACTGCCATGATGGTGGCAAAGGATGCTGCTCCTGGCTTGTTTATGGTTATGGCTACTTCCAAAGGGATAGTGAAGAAGACCAGCCTGGACCAGTTTGCTTCTGTCCGAAGCAGTGGGCTTATTGCCATGAAGCTCCAAGGTGAGGAGGAGTTGGTTGGTGCCAGTGTGGTCGCTGAAGCAGATAAGCTCATTCTGGTAACCCAGAGCGGACAGGCTATCAAGTTTGGTGTAAGGGATTTGCGGACTGCCTCTCGGAGTAGCGGCGGGGTGCGCGGCATTAGACTTGATCCTGGTGACCGTCTGGTGGGCATGAGTACTATATTCCCCAATGCCCATCTGCTTACGGTTACGGAGAACGGCTACGGTAAGCGCAGCCGTGTAAGCACCTATCCTCTTCAGGCCCGAGGTGGCAAGGGGGTAGTTGGTCATAAGATTACTGAGAAAACGGGCAGAGTTATCGCAGCCAAGCTTGTTCCTACAGGGCAGCATATTATCATCATTTCGGCCAAGGGTATCGTCATCCGTGTACCCGTTGATGAAGAAGTTTCGCTTCTGGGCAGAGCTACCCAGGGAGTGCATGTAAATAGGCTTGATGAAGATGACAGGGTGGTTTCTATAGCTTATCTCGGGGTTGAGGAGGATGGGGAGAACGATAAGGCCGCGGCCGAGTAAGAGCGCCTCTCCTATTTTCTAGCCATGGAAAAGGTCCTCCAGGTCTTACAGGAATTCGGCTTGACCTTTGTTCCTCTGTTTGTAGCCATGGATGCCATTGGTGTCTTGCCCATATTGCTTCCCATGACACAGGATATGAAAGTGAGTGAGCGTAGGCGTGTGACCCGGTTGGCCATGCTCACTGCTTTGGGTCTGGGTTTAGGGTTTGTTGCCGTTGGCAAAGGGATTTTTCTCTTCTTGGGCATTCAGGTGGCTGACTTTCTGATTGCCGGCGGGCTTATCCTCTTCCTCTTAGCTGCCAAGGACTTAATCACCGGCAAGATGGTGGAGGCTCAGGCCTCAGCGGGGGCTGACATGATAGGGGTTGTCCCTTTGGGCACTCCTCTTGTGGTCGGGCCAGCTGTGCTCACCACTCTGTTGATACTCATTGACCTATACTGCATTGTCATCGTGGTAGTGGCTTTCATCGTTAACCTGGCAATAGCCTGGCTGCTGTTTGCTCAAGCCAACCGGGTGGTGGCCTTTCTGGGGCAGGGAGGAGTCCGGGCAGCATCCAAGATAGTCAGTCTCTTCCTGGCGGCTATTGCCGTAAAGATGATTCGCCAGGGTGTTCTGGGAGCCCTGGGATGAGGCTCGGACCTTGTCGGATGGAACCCTGGCGTTCAAGGCGCGCTTGAGGTAGCACTTGAGTACGGGAGGGTATGTTCGAGATGAAACTCATCTTTATCCACGGTTCGGGTAACACCGGCCTGGCCTGGCACTATCAGACGGAGCATTTCCTCGATTCTGAGGCTGTCAGCCTTCCAGGTCACCCCGAAGGCGAGCCCTGTAGCAGCATTGAAGACTACGTGACATGGCTCCACCAGTACGTCCTTGACCGGGGTTACTCTGAGCTGGTCCTGGCCGGGCACTCGATGGGCGGTGCCATCGCCCAGGTGTACGCGCTGGACTACCCGGGGGACATCAAGGGCCTCGTGCTCATCGGCACTGGGGCCAGATTGCGGGTCATGCCCGAGCTCCTCAGCTCACTGGAAGCTGGCGTTGACCAGCCTCCTGAATCGTTGAGGAGCTTCGTCGAACCCCTCTATGGCCGGGTGGAGCCCGGGGTAAGGGAGGCGGTGGTTAACAAGGTGATTGAGGTGGGCGCTCGCGTCCAACTGAACGATTTCAGGTGCTGCGATAAGTTTGACATCATGGACAGGGTTGATGGCGTAAAGGCTCCCACCCTGGTCATCTGTGGCGATGAGGACGACATGACACCGGTGAAGTATGCCCAGTATTTGGCCAGCAAAATCGGTGGGGCCAGGCTGGCTATCATCGAGGGCGCTACCCACCTCGCCTTTATGGAGAAGCCCGCGGAGGTGAACCAGGCTATCGAGGAGTTCCTGGACAGCCTGTAGGCCTGCGCCTCTTTCCCGCGGGTGACTCCCACGTGGAGTTTCCTCGTGTTTGGACCCCGGCGCTTACCCCTTTGTGGGTGTCAGGTCCCCAGACCTGACCTGCTTGTCCGATAGGTCACCCGTGGGCGGGTGACTCCCACGTAACCCGGTGCCTTTCTCCTGGTGTTCCTAGCACCTTAGTACCCCTTTCCCGCAGTGTTGACCATGGTACTTTTGGGCTATTGACAATGAAGCTGGCCCAATGTATACCTTACGTAGGCGGCAAACGTACCACGGTTGGCGCAAGCAACCTGGTGCGTAAGGAAACGCCTGCACTATGAGGAACGGAAAGAAGCCTGGTAAGATACTAGGGGTTGCACTGCTCTTTGTGCTAATAGGGTCGGTGCTCGGCTTCCCCAATGCCGGCGCTCTATACTCCGACGTGGCTTCCGCGGCCCCTGTCGATGGAGGCGATAGCGCCTTCGGCTCCGCCGGGCCGTATCAGACGGCGGCAACAGAGAATGTGACAGCAACCGGTTTTCGGTTCCCGCTGAACGGGGACTGGTCTGTCACACTGGGTTTTGGGGACGCTACTGATTTGGGAATACACCTGGGTGAGGACGTTTTCTGCCCGGGCGGGACCGAGGTGTACGCGTCGGCAGAGGGCGTGGTGAGATTCGGCGGTCCCGCCAGCGGTTGGGGTGCCGCCGTAGTCATAGAGCATTATACAGGGAGCGAATACGTATGCACCTTCTACGGTCACTTGAGCTCTCAGCTAGGGCTAGCAGTAAGCCCCGGCGAGGAAGTCTCCAAGGGCCAGCTCATTGGCTACACAGCATATGACGACGAGGATGGGGGAGGCTGGAGTCCACACATTCATTTCGGGATCGGCAAGGGAGCGCATAGAGCTGGGTGGGACTACTATGATTACGACCCTCCCGGGAACCTGGCAGACTGGTATGACCCGTCCGACTTCATAGAGGCCCATGAAGAGAAGCCCGAGGACCGGTCGCTGGTCAAGCCGTCTGAGGGCGATTATCAGGATAGGGTGTACTGGCTTCAGAATGGCAAGCTGTACTGGATAACGGAGTTCGTGGATAACGACTCCGCCCTGGGGTCAACTATCGAGCAGATGTCGTCGTTGCCCAGGTGGGGAGAGGACAAGATAAATGAGCTCTGGCCAGGCCCTCTGGCGAGCTGCTCGGGGTGGCCGGACGGCGTGGCCAGGTTCATAACGACGGGCTCCGAGTCAGACGGACTGTTGCTCCGCGAAAGCGGGAGTTCAAGCGTTTACCTCATCGACAGTGGCGGGAAGATATGGTTTCCGGACGCAGCTGCGGTCGAGTATGCGGGATACGGACTCGCGGATACTATAGACGTTACCGGGGGAATCCTTGACCTCTTTACCAATGTGGCCGACAATGCCGAGCCAGTTGGCAGTTCGGGCGACGTTACGGTCGGTCCCGGGCAGCCGTTCAATATCTCGCTAGAAATGAAAAACACCGGTACATCGGTCTGGCGAGAAAAGCTGCAATACTACCTCGGCTGGCGGTCGGGCCTTGAACCATTCCTCAATTCTGACTACCTTGAGAGGCTCGCCCTGGGCTCTAGCGACAATATCACACCAGAAGCGTCGAAGGGCTGGCGCATAAACGGAATAGTGGCGCCAAGGAGTCCCGGAACCTATGTCATCGTCTGGCAGATGGTCAGGGAGGGTGTCTACTGGTTCGGGGATACCGCGTGCATCAAGGTCACGGTCAGTGAGCAGAGCAAGCCACCATCTATGCCCTACAGTATATCAGGGCCGGCTTATGGGTATCCTGGGACCTCCTATAGCTACTCTACATCGGCGATTGACCCGGATGGCGACGAGGTGAAATATGCCTTTGATTGGGGTGACGGTACGACTGCCGAGACGGGCTACGTGAACTCGGACACGTCAGCCAGTGCGTCTCACAGCTGGAGTGAAGCTGGGATCTACTATATTCGGGCGAAGGCAACGGATTCTGGTGGTGCTTCATCGGGGTGGTCAGGCTCCAAGATGGTTGTCATAGAGTCAGTGCCTGAAGCGTCGCCCGCGGCCCCGACTCTCTCTTCGCCAGAGGATGACTCCGTGGTCTCAGGCACGTCCGTTACCTTCAAGTGGAACCCCCGTGCCGGGGCGGACGAGTATTTCCTGGAGGTGAACACGAGTTCCTCCTTTGATGAAGAGGAAAGGAAGTTCTACGAGAGAGTGAGTGACGTTACCAAGACGATAGGTGAGATATACAGGGTTGCCAATGGGGTGAAGAGATGGTTCCCGGACAAGGCGGCGGTTGAACAAGCAGGATACACCATGGCGGACGTGACAGCCGACTTCCCCGGGGATGGCACCGAGTACTACTGGCGGGTGAGAGCTCACAATGATGCCGGGTGGGGCGCCTGGTCGGATGGATGGAGCTTCATCAATGTAGACTTGCCGTCGGCCCCAACGCTTACTTCTCCAGAGGACCGTGCTGTGGTTTCAGGTACATCCGTCACCTTCAACTGGGAGGCTCCAGATGGGGCGAACAAGTACCTTCTGGAGGTGAATACCGACGCTAACTGGGGCGCAGAAACGAGGATGTTCTATGGAGACCTGGGCGATGTTACCGAATACGAGGACACGGCGTATCTCAACAACGCCACCGAGTACTACTGGCGGGTAAGGGCTGGAAATGACGCCGGGTGGGGCGCTCCCTCTTCGAGTTGGAGCTTCATCAGTGCCACTCCAACCCTTTCCTCTCCAGAGGACGGGGCCAGTGCCTCTGGCGCGTCTGTCACGTTCGAGTGGGAAGCTTCAGACGAGGTGGACGAGTACCTTCTGGAGGTGGCTACTGACCCGAAGCTCTTGGGCGTCAGTTTTGACCCTGAGTGGGATGAAGATACGGGGAAGTTCCATGGCGACGTAGGCAACGTTGTCGAATATGAGGACACAGACTACCCTAACGATGGCACTACGTTTTACTGGCGCGTGTGGGCCAGCAAGGACGGTACATGGAAGTTTCGGTCTGAGATTTGGAGTTTTATCAATACGGCTCTCGCCAAGCCATCAGCTCCAACCCTCTCGTCTCCAAAAGAGGACGAGGATGGTAACCAAGCTAAAGTTTCCGGCATGTCTGTCACCTTCGAGTGGGAGGCTTCAGACGAGGTGGATGAATATTGGTTGGAGGTCAATACCAACGCTTCTTGGGACAAAGGAACAAGGAAGTTCTGCGGCAATGTAGGCGATGTTACCGAATTCGTGGACAGGGGCTACCCTAACAACGGCACCACCTACTACTGGCGGGTGAGGGCTGGCAATGCTACGGGGTGGAGTGACTGGTGTGAGGGCGAGAGCTTTACCAATGCCAGTAGGCCATCTCCAAACCTCTCTTCTCCGGAGAAGGAAGGAACTGACGGCACCAAAGTGAAGGTTTCTGGCACGTCTATCACCTTCCAGTGGCAGGCTTCAGAAGGGGCCAACGAGTACCAGTTGGAGGTGAATAAGAGTCCTCCGCTAGTCCTTATAAACGGGAGCTGGGAGTTTGATGAGGAGGCGCTCTGGAAAAAGCAATTCAGGCACTATCGAGGCAAAGTGAGTGGCGTCAGCAAGACGGTAACCGGTTTCCCCGACGACGGCACCGAGTATTACTGGCGGGTGAGGGCTCGCAGCGATGCAGGGTGGAGCGACTGGTCTGAAACGTGGAGCTTCATTAATGGGGATTTTGACGAGTTTAGCGAGGAATCGGTCCCGGTCCTTTCGTCCCCGGCTGACGGCGAGAGGGTCTTCGCCACGTCTGTCACCTTTAAGTGGACGGGCCTGGAAGGGGCATATAACTACCAATTGGAAGTGAATAGCAGTCCCTACTGGGACAAGAGAACGAGGCAGTACCGGCAGACTGTGGGTGACGTTGTGACCAAGACGGTGCCTGACTTCGCCAATGATGGCACCAGGTACTACTGGCGGGTCAGGGCCCGTAACGCTGGGGGATGGAGCAACTGGTCTGAAAGCCAGAGCTTCATCAACGGCCCACCATGATCGCGGCTGGTTCAGCATTCAAGCCCAGCTCTGGGTCCATCGCGAGGGCAACGATTGATACTCCACCTGAACTCAGTTCCGGTTCTGTGTACCCGTCCTGCGGGCTTCTACTAGGTGATCTCCCTTTTGCCTTTGCTTGGTGAGAATGATACGATTGCATCGTTGCCCAAGAGCTTTTGTGGTGAGGCGGCTCGTCCGGAGTCGTTCTGATGAGA
Source organism: uncultured Dehalococcoidales bacterium (assembly GCA_964616785.1). Classification (GTDB taxonomy): domain Bacteria; phylum Chloroflexota; class Dehalococcoidia; order GIF9; family UBA5629; genus JAUVVE01. The sequence continues at coordinate 7,329 of CAZTRR010000033.1, read as the reverse complement.
ATAGGCGTAGTTTCCGACACTCATATGTATTCCTTTCAGGAAATGCCGCAGAAGTTGGTCGGAGCGTTTTCAGCCGTGGATTTGATAGTCCATGCCGGCGACATAGTCAGCCTCAGGGTCCTTGAGGGGTTGAGGGGGCTCGGCGAGGTGAAAGCTGTTCGGGGCAACATGGATTCCGCTGAGCTGAAGCACCTGCTTCCAGAGAAGGAGATTGTCCTGGCGGGCGGCAGGAAGATAGGAATTACCCATGGGTCAGGTGGTTCGTGGGGGATAGAGGAGAGGGTGAGGCGAATGTTCGACGAGGTGGATGTTATCATATATGGACATACCCATGAGACCAAGAACGAGCAAATTGGAGGCACCCTCTTCTTTAACCCGGGTCAGGGAAGGAAGTCCTTCGGTATCTTGACAATTGAGGAAGGTATCAAAGGAGAGATAGTAAGGCTTTAGCAGCACAGGAGGGGAAATGGCTGAGCCGTGGGATGAGCTTTCAGCTCTAGACAGGCCGGAGATACTACAATTCGTTTTCTACCCTCGCAGGGAACTCACCCAGAGGCCGAGAGCGGCCAATGCCATGGCTTGCTCTATCCCTGTTGACGAGGCTGTCTCCATTTCTTGCTGGTTCTATTTTGGCGACGAGAAGTACCCCAATATCTTGCTCTTTCACGGCAATGGCGAGATAGCCAGCGATTATGATGACGTTGGCTCTATCTACAACCGGATTGGGGTCAACCTCTTCGTGGCAGACTACAGGGGCTACGGTGCGAGCGGAGGCAGCCCCACACTCACCAGCATGATAAGAGATGCCCATCCGATATTTGAAGGGTTCAAGCGGGTGCTCAAGGAGAAAGGCTTCTCGGGTAGCCTGTTCATCATGGGGCGCTCTCTGGGGAGCGCGTCCGCCATTGAGCTTGCCCACAACTACCAGGGTCAACTGAGCGGGCTGATCGTGGAAAGCGGGTTTGCCAGCGTCTTCAACCTATTCGAGAACTTGGGCTTTCCATCTGCGGTGCTTGGCCTTACGGGGATGGAGACGCCTACTGGTCTGGAACTCATTGGGAAGATCTCCATTCCCACTTTGGTTATGCACGGAGAGTATGACCACATTGTTCCTGTTCAGGAGGGCAAGGCGCTTTATGATAATGTTGCCGCAAAGGACAAGCGCCTGCTCATAATCCCGGGGGTTGACCACAACACCATTTTCTTAGGAGGCATGGAGGAATACCTTCGAGCGCTGGAGGAATTCATCGTGGCCCATAGCTAGGGGCCACTCATGATACGGTCTGCTCTTCGCAGGCGAGTTGAAGGGGAAGTCTATCTTTAGCCTGGACTGACCAGGTTGATATATCTCTTGCCTTATTCCTCGGGAGCAGGCTTGGCCTCAGCTTCTGGCTCTTCTGCCGCCGCCTCAACCTCTTCCTTGACCTCGGCTTCGGCTTCCTCGACTTCAACTACTCGCCGCGCCTCGGTTACCTTGATGACCATCTGTTCTGGGTCGCCGAGGAGGGTTACTCCGTCGCCCAGATGGATATCTCTGACGTAGATAGCCTGCTCGGTCTGTTCCAGCGTCGATATGTCCACTTCAAGGCTGTGGGGCAAGGCGTCGGGTAGAGCTTCCACAGTCAGGGAATCAATTAGGCGAAGCAAGGAGGTGTCCCTGTTCTTGAGTGCCGGCGCGTCTCCCATGAACGCCAGGGGAACCTCAGCGCTGATTCTCTCGGTCATCTTGACGTGATAGAAGTCCACGTGGAGCACTTCATCTGTAAGCGGGTTCTTTTGAACGTCGCGGACCAGGACATTCTTCGTTGCCCTTGAATCGGTCAACTTGAGGGAGATGAGGTCGGTCTTGCCAGCTTGAACCAGCATCTGCTTCAGCCGTTTGGCATCAACCTGCAGCGCAGTGGAATCAATACCATGCCCGTAGAGGCTGACCGGGATGATGCCTTCACGGCGCAGAAACCTTACCTTCTTGCCAGTTATTTCCCGCTTGGAGACTTCCAGTTCCAGTCGCTCCATCCTGGTTACCTTCCTCCTTAGTGCAGACAGTACAGCTTAGTCGTTTTTGATCTGGAAGTCAAATTCCCCGCGCGTTTGGGTGTGCCCTTTACACCTCTTTCTTGAGCTCTTCGTAGGCCTTCTTGACCTCGTCTACCGAAGCTTCATCTTCCAGAGTGGTCAGGTCGCCGATTTGGCTCTCACTGGCTACTGCTTTGAGGACTCGCCTCATGATTTTCCCACTCCGTGTCTTGGGTAATGTGGCCACGAAGTAGATTTCGTCGGGCGTGACTACAGGCCCCAGTGTGCTGCGTATATGCTGCCTTATCCCATCCTTCAATTGTGGCGAAGGCACTTCGCCCTGCTTGAGGATAGCGAAGACAACCACGCTTTCCCCTTTTACCGGGTCCGGCTTGCTGGCTACCGCTGCCTCGACCACGGCTGGGTGCGATACAGCAGCATCTTCTATCTCTATCGTGCCTATTCTATGTCCGGCTATCTTGAGGACTTCATCCGCTCTGCCTAGCAGCCAGAAGTAACCATCCTTGTCTTTGATGGCGTAGTCGCCAGTGTAGAACATGCCCGGGAATTTGGACCAGTAGGTCTCCTCGTATCTTCCCGGGTCTCCGTGGATGCCCGCGAGCATTCCAGGCCAGGGACTCTTTATGACGAGGTGTCCTTTCTCTCCGGAGGGCACTGATTTGCCGCTTTCATCGATGATGTCAGCGTTGACTCCGGGCAGTGGGAAGGTTGCTGACCCCGGCTTAAGGGGCGCACATTCTATGCCCGGCGCTGGTGAAATCATTGTGCCGCCAGTTTCGGTCTGCCACCAAGTGTCTACTATAGGGCATCTTTCGCCGCCGATGACCTTGTAGTACCACAGCCAGGCTTCGGGATTGATGGCCTCGCCCACGCTGCCCAGTAGCTCTAGAGTGCTCAGGTCATGCCTTCTGACTTCATCTTCACCATATTTCATCAGCATTCTGATGGCGGTGGGTGATGTATAGAATATACTGACTCCGTATTTCTCAATGATGTCCCACCATCTGTCTATAGAGGGGTAATCTGGGGCTCCCTCGTAGAGAACTATGGCGGCGCCGTGGCATAGAGGGCCGTAAACGATGGAGCTGTGCCCGGTGACCCAGCCGACATCGGCGGTGCACCAGTAGACGGATTCCTCCTTTATGTCAAAAACCCATTTGTAGACGGAACTGTTGAAGACCAGATAGCCGCCAGCGCTATGAACAATGCCCTTGGGCTTTCCCGTGGTTCCTGATGTATATAGGATGTAGAGCGGATGAGTGGACTCAACGGGCACAGGAGACACGTGAGCATCAGCGTCATCAAGCAAGTCATGAAGCCACAAATCTCGCCCGGGTTTCATTTCCGGGGTTATGTTGCCTCTTCTGGCTACTATCACCTTTTCTATCGAGGGTGATAGCCTTACAGCTTCATCGCTGATATGCTTTAGCTCAACAAACTTGCCTCTTCTGCGTCCGGCGTCGGCGGTAACCAGGATTTTGGCCTGAGTATCGTTGATCCTGTCGGCCAAAGCCTGGGCGCTGAAACCAGAGAATACGACAGTGTGGACAGCTCCGATTCTGGCGCAGGCCAACATGAATATGGGCAACTCAGGAATCATTGGCAGATATAGGGCCACTCTATCGCCTTTGCCCACGCCTAGCTTCTGGAGCACCGAAGCGAATCTGTTGACCCATCTATAGAGGGTTGAATAGCTTAGGACCTGGCTATCGCCTGGTTCACCTTCCCAGTATATGGCAACTTTGCTTCTCCGCCAGGTTTTGACATGGCGGTCAACGCACTGATAGCAGGCATTGAGTTCGCCACCAACAAACCAGCGGGCGAAAGGCGGTTGCCAGTCAAGAACTGTATCCCAGGTCTTGAACCAGTCTAGCTTGCGAGCTTCTTCAGCCCAAAAGCCCTCAGGGTCTTGTAGTGACCGGTTGTACATTTCCATGTATTTCTTGAACGGCCAGTACGTCAAATCAAAAGATAAAGAAGTGTCTTCCACAGTCTTCCTCCTTCTATTTTTGCTCGGCGGTTGTCCCATGGAGTTGCTGCTCGCAATCTGGCTGCCAGCGCTGGAGCCCGCATGCATTGCATAGTCCGCGGCGGCAGTCGGCGGTCTCTCTTCCCTGCCACATATTCTGGTATTCCTGTTTGAGAAAAGCTGTGGTTACCCCGATGTCGATATGCTGCCAGGGCAGCGGCTCATCCAGAGGACGCTCCCGAGTCGCGTAGAGGGCAGGGTCAAGCCCGCATTCCTTGAAGGCATGTAACCAGTTATCATAGTCGAAGCGTTCACGCCAGGCGTCGAATTTACTGCCCGATTCCCAGGCTTTGAAGATGACTTCCCCAAGGCGACGGTCACCCCGGGACAGGACTGCCTCAAGCTGGCTGGTTTTCGGGTCCTGCCACGAGAGATCAGCTCCGGCCCGGCGCAGACCCCGTTTCAGCAATTCATGTTTGGGAGTAAGCTGCTCTTCTGTGTCCTGGGCAAGCCACTGGCAGGGCGTGTGGGGTTTGGGGATGAAAGTGCCCACGCTGACTCGAACTCGCGGGGGCTTGTTTCTGGTCTTTCTCCCTAGCTGGCAGGTCTTGGCTACCAGGTCAACGATACTCTCTATGTCATCAGTAGTCTCGGTGGGCAGCCCGATCATGAAGTACAGCTTAAGATTCAGCCAGCCCCTGTCGAAAGCAGCGGCAAAGGTGTCAAGCATCTGTCCTTCAGGGATGGCCTTGTTGATGACCTGCCTTAGCCTTTCGCTTCCAGCTTCAGGGGCGAAAGTGAGAGTGGTCTTGCGGCGGGACGGCAATGACTCGACCAGCTCTATCGAGGATGCATCCAGGCGGAGGCTGGGCAAGGACAGGGTGAAGTTATCCTGGTGACATTGGCGGGAAAGCCGACCGATTAGTCCGCTTATGTTATGGTAGTCCCCGGTGCTCAGCGAAACCAGGGATACTTCATTATAACCGCAGTTCCTCAAAAGCGCAGTTACCGCGTTGGTTACGTCCTCCTGGGGGAGCTCGCGAACCGGCCGATAAATCATTCCCGCCTGGCAGAAGCGGCATCCCCGGCTGCACCCCCGCTGGATTTCAATAGCTCCGCGGTCGTGGACTACTTCGACGTATGGAACAACTGGCCTGGTGACTGGCTGTGGTAGTTTGGTCACTATCTGCCGCTCAATCGCCGGCCTGGTTTCGGACGCTCTTGGGGTGATGCCGGCAAAAGTGCCGTCTTTGTGGTAGTCAACCTGATACAAGGTCGGCACATAGATGCCAGGGAGACTTGATGCTTGTCGCAGTAGCGCCTTTCTATCATCTCGGTGGGCTCGGAAGGCTTCTAAGAACTCTAGTATGGCCTCTTCAGCTTCACCGATGACAAACAAGTCGATGAAGTCAGTCATCGGCTCCGGGTTAAGGGCACAACTACCCCCGGCAATTATCAAGGGGTGCAAATTGTTCCTGCGGTGACTTAATGGCGGGATTCGAGCCAGGTCGAGCATGTTCAGCACATTGGTGTAGGTAAGTTCATAGCCCAGGGAAAAGCCAATGATATCGAAATCGCTCAGGGGGTGTTTGGTCTCCAGGCTAAACAGGGGAAGGCTGTGACGCCGCAGTAAGGCTTCCATATCCGCCCACGGAGCATAGACCCTTTCGGCAAGGACATCCGGCTGGCTATTCAATACCTGGTAGAGTATGGGCAGAGCTAGATTAGACATGCCGATCTCATAAATGTCTGGGAAGGCCAGGGCAATTCGAACTGGCGTCGCTTCCCAGTCCTTTACAACGCTGTTCCACTCGCCACCGGTATAGCGGGCCGGCTTGGACACCTGGCAGAGGATATCATCGAGAGAAGTCATCTTCGTTTTCTCCACTGGGGCAATTATAGCTGTCCGCTTCTCAGGGTTTCAACCTTCTCTCGTCTCCACTGGGCATGGCGTCTGGCCTGTTGAGGCTTGACAAGGCAAGGTCAGCTTGGAGGATAATTAACTGGTGACCTTGAGAAGAGGCTATACTATAGTGCTATCGGAGGGGGAATATGGACTTGACCACGGTACAAGCAGTGGGGCTGGGAGATGCCTGGTTCCAGTGCCTTCAGAAGGCTCTCTTGGAAGGACGGACGTATGTCATTCAGCAAGGCAGCTTTCAGGGTAGTCACCGCAAGGAAATCCCCCTTGTTGCGGTCACAGTCGAGCAGCCGGGCATCAGGCCTTTGAGCCCGTCCGTTCCCAGTGGCGTACCGCCTCCCACCACCGATGAGGTCATTGAGGAGTATCTGTCGTACTTGATGACAGCAGATAGGAAACCCGATGAGCAGTACACTTACGGCGAGCACCTCACCCCTCAAATAGAAGAGGTGATCAGGCGTTATAAACTCGGCTTCGACACTAACCAGATGTGCATGTCTGTGGGTAACCCTTCGAGTATTTTTCTGGAAGACCCTCAGTGTATGAGGGTAGTTGACACTCGCATACAGGACAACGCCCTGCATTTCATTTTGTATTTCCGAAGTTGGGACCTTTGGGGCGGATTCCCGACCAACCTAGGCGGACTCCAGCTTCTGAAGGAGTATATGGCTAAGGAAATAGGGGTCGACGACGGATGTTTGATAGCTTTCAGCAAGGGGCTGCATCTGTATGAACACTGCTGGGATCTGGCTAAGATGGTATTGAGGATGGAGCTAGATTGAGGATGGCTGCCCCTGGTACTTCCGCTTTTCTGCCTCGTACTGACTGAAGTGCTCCGCTATCATCTCCATGATGGGAAGATGGTAAGGACATCTCTCCTCACAGTCGCCACACTGAGTGCACTCGGTGGTCTTCTCCATTATGGCAGGGATCCATCCTGCGAATAGCGTTTGTGCCGGCAAACGCCTGACGAAGCCAGGGAATGCCATCACGGTAGAGATGGCTATTTCCGCTGTGCAGGGCTGGCAATAGTCACAGCGCCGGCAGAACCTCGTCCCCAGTTCCTGTCTGAGCCGTTCCATCTCTCGTTGGTCTGCCGCAGTCATTTCCCCGGGTCCCTGAAGCACCGCAACGATCTCCTCTATCTCGTGTACCTTCTCTATGCCCGGGATCGGGACGACGTCTGGAAACTGGAAGAGATACTTGAAGGCAATAGTAACGTTTTCCAGCATGCCTCCGGCTAGTGGCTTCATGCCGATGAAACCGACATCATGCTCCCTGGCCAGTGGTAGAAGCTCATCGGCTGCCTCGCAGCTAACGAAGTTGAAAGGGAACATGATGGTCTCGAAGCGGTCGGACTTCACGGCCTCTTTGGCCACATCTATCTGATGTGAGGTCATGC
>CAZTRR010000032.1:0-19508 GCA_964616785.1 uncultured Dehalococcoidales bacterium | reverse complement strand
GGAGCAACTCATAAGTGAACTGGGGCGGTTGCGCCAGCGGATTACTGAACTGGAGCCATCGCGCACCCACCGCAAGCGGGTGGGGCAGGCACTGGCAGAGTCTGAGGGAATGTATAGACAGCTGGTGGAAGTCTCCTCGGATATGATATTCACAGTGGATATGAAGGGGAGTTTCTTGCTCACCAATAAGGCGTTCAAGAAACACCTAGGGTATTCAGGCGAAGAGATAAGGAAAATAAATGGGTTTGAACTAGTTCATCCCGAGGATCTAGACACCGTGACAAAGCAGTTCGCACGATTGCTTGAAGACAAAAGTGCGGAAACCATGGAGTATAGATACAGAACCAAGAAAGGTTCCTATATCAGCATTCTAAATAATGCCTCGCCAGTACTTGATTCCGAAGGAAACATAGTTGCCCTTTTGGGTATTGCCACAAACATCACTGAGCGTAAGCGAGCGGAAGAGGAATTGAGAGAGCATCGCGACCACCTTGATGAATTGGTGAAAGAGCGAACTGCTCAACTGGAAATGGCCAATGAACGGCTTCAGCGTGAACTGGCCGAGCGCAAGCAGGTGGAGGAGGCACTGAGGGGGTCGGAAGAGAGGTACCGGACTATCCTGGAGGAAATGCAAGACGGCTACTATGAACTGGATGTCGCCGGGAATCTCACCTTCTTCAATGATTCACTGTGTCGTCTGTTTGGATATTCAAGGGAAGAGATGATGGGAACGGACTATCGAGCCTACACACCTCCAGAGGATGTCGAGGCTGTGTTCAAGAAGTACAACCGAGTGTATCGGACGGGCGAGCGAATGAGAGGCTTCCCTTCCAGAATCATTCGAAAGGATGGGAGCGTAGGGTTTGCGGAAACGTCCGCTTTCCCGCTGCGAAACCAGGAAGGGCAGATCGTTGGATTCCGGGGAATTCGTCGCGATGTCACCGAACGCAAAGAAGCCGAGGTGGCGTTGAGGCAGTCGGAGGAAAGATACCGGAGAATCTTGGAGGAGATGCAAGATAGCTACTTTGAGACGGATCTCGCTGGTAATTTCACCTTTTTCAACGATTACACGTGCCGGACCATGGGATACTCGAGGGAAGAGCTGATGGGGATCAACTATCGAGTCTACGTTGCTCCAGAAGACGCTGAGCGCGTGTACGAGACCTTCAATCAGGCCTATCGGACAGGTAAGGTCGGCAGAACCCTTGTCTTCAAGTTCCTGCGAAAGGATGGGAGCACAGGATATTGCGAACTGTGGGTTTCTCCCCTACGAAACGACGGGGGAGAGATCACCGGATTTCGGGGAGTTAACCGCGATATCACCGACCGCAGGCTGGCAGAGCAAGCCCTGAGTGACAGCGAGCAACGGTATCGCGCTATCTTCGAGCAGGCGGCAGACTCGGTTGTGGTCATTGACGTGGAGACCGGAGAGCTGGTGGAGTTCAACGACCGTGCACACGAGAACTTGGGTTACACCCGCGAGGAGTTCGGGAAGCTCAAGATACCCGACTTCGAGGTCATCGAGTCAGGCGAGGAAGTTGCCAGGCGCATCGAGAGAATCATCAAGGAGGGCACCCACACCTTTGAAACGAAACAGAGGACAAAGAGCGGCGAGATCAGGGACATCCAGGTAAGTGGCAGAGCGATTTCCGTGGGCGGGAAGGGCTTCGTTCAGGCTATATGGCGCGACATCACCGAGCCCAAGAGGGCACAAGAAGAGAGAAGGGCGCTGGAGCAGAAGGCTCAACTCGCCAGCCGATTGGCTTCTGTCGGTGAGATGGCGTCAGGGGTTGCCCACGAGATAAACAACCCCCTGACCGGAGTTATCGCCTATTCCCAGTTATTGCTGCAGAAGAAGGATATCCCCGAGGATGTCAGGAAGGATCTGGGGACTATCAATGACGGAGCCAAGCGGATAGCTGACATTGTGACCAGGCTACTCAGCTTCGCTCGCCAGCGCAAGCCAAGGCGAGAGTACATCAACATAAATGAGGCCATTCAAAGCACACTTGCCATACGGGGACATAGCCTGCAGGCCAACAATATTGGGGTTACCTCGCAGCTTCCTCCCGACTTGCCTTGGACTGTGGCCGACGCTGGTCAATTGCAGCAGGTGTTCCTCAACTTGATCGTGAATGCCGAGACGGCGATGAAATTGGCTCACGGTAGGGGCAGTCTCCTGATTGAGACGAAGGCTTTAGACGACACCATCCGGATATCCTTGGAGGATAACGGTCCGGGGATACCCGAGGAGAATCTGGACAGGATATTTGACCCGTTCTTCACTACCAGAGATGTGGGTGAGGGTACAGGACTTGGCTTGAGCGTGTGCCACGGAATTATTGTGGAGCATAACGGCCGGATATACGCGGAGAGCAGGTTGGGTAAGGGAGCTACATTTATCGTGGAGCTACCGATTGTGGCTGAAGCCGAACAGCCCGAGTTGGATGAGGCGGCCGTTGAGGAGGCAGAGAAACCAGCCGGGGCAAAGATACTGGTTGTGGATGACGAGCTTGTGATAAGGGAGATGGTGAGCCGGGTGCTGACTGACGAGGGACACGAGGTAGACGCCGTGCACAATGCCAGGGATGCATTGAAAACGATGAAGAGCAAGAGGTACAGTCTCATACTCGTGGACGTCAAGATGCCCGGTATGGATGGTATTGAGCTATATGAGAAGATGAAGAAGATAGCTCCGTCTTTGGCCAGGAGGGCGGTCTTCATCACCGGTGACGTTATGGGACTGAGCACTCAGGAATTCCTTTCCAAGACCAAAGCCCCTTGCATTACCAAGCCCTTTGATGCTGAGCGGTTGAAGGCGGAGGTAAAGCGCATGTTGAGCGGGGGCAGATAGTGGTGTGGCGGGACTTGCCCCTCGGATTGGCGCCGGTAGCCTTTGGGAATTCCCGCCATGCCTTTGGTCATGCGTGAAGCCTTATTGGTAGAGGTGTTGCCCGCCGCCACCGCTGATGAGAATCGCCACCAGGCCCCTGGTTGAAGTTCTGGACGGCATTGTTTCGGCTACTTCGCTAGACACTCTTTGCGGATCTAGGGAAAGTCGCATGCGGTGTCAAACGATTGGTGGCAGGCTAACCAGTGACATTCTGATATTCGGCTGTTATACTGTTTTTGGACCGGTTCCTGGCAGGAGGATGACGGTCTAAGCGGCGCTTGCTGGGCTTCTGAAGCCGGTGGGGGCTGGCGACGCGCAAAGCAGGGGCGCTTTTCGCGGTATGCCCGAGAAACAGTCAGAGGAGGTGATCGATGAGATTCGCTGATAAAGTGGCCATGGTGACGGGTGGTGGAAGGGGAATAGGAAAAGCCATTGCCGTCAGGCTGGCTCAAGAAGGTGCGAAAGTGGTGGTTGTCGACAAGAATGAAGAGACGCTAACAAACACGGTTGAGGGTATTAAGGAAAGTGGTGGCCAGGCGGTAGCGATAGTGGCAGACGTAACCCGCGGCGAAGAAGTTCGCCGCATGGTCAAAACCGCAATAGAGCAATTCGGCAAAATAGACATATTGGTCAATAACGTCGGCTTATTCACTTTTGAGCCTTTCCTTGATACAACCGAGGAAGTCTGGGACAACTTACTTGCTATCAACTTGAAAAGCACGCTTCTTTGCTCTCAGGCCGTCCTTGAGGACATGATAAGAAAGAGATACGGAAAGATTGTTAATATTAGCTCCGATGCTGCGAAAATGGGCGTCACTGCTCAGGCTTCGTATACGGCTGCTAAAGCTGGGGTAATGGGTCTTACCAGGACTCTGGCCAGGGAGATGGCGCGCCACAACATAAACGTCAACTGTGTCTGCCCCGGTCTAGTGGACACTGAGTTAACTGCTGAACTCACGGGTCTCGCCCCTGAAATAAGAGAGAAAATGATAAAGGCGATACCGTTTCGACGCATGGCTGAGCCTGAGGAAGTGGCTGCCGCAGTTTGCTTTTTGGCTTCAGATGATGCCGGGTACATCACGGGACAAGCCCTGAGTGTCAACGGTGGGCAGAGCATGTGTTGATTGGTAGCCGGACAATTCTGTGGAGCAGTCCACGTGTTGTTTGTGAGGGGCAATCGTAACGCAGGCGGGTAAACCTGCGCGCGTTGGGCAAAGCTGCTGGAATTATGGCATGCTTGGCAAGACAGATGACTTCTGGCATATTGGGCAGCGCAGGGGGATGACATGCTACCGTTAGATGGAGTGAAAGTGTTGGATTTGAGCCATGCCATGGCGGGGCCTTGCTGCGCTATGCTGCTTGCAGATATGGGTGCTGAGGTGGTCAAGATCGAGCCCTTTAGCGGCGACTCCTTTCGCTATACGGGAGGTGGAACCCTCTTTGTCAACATCAATCGCAATAAGCGGGGTGTGGCGCTGAACCTGAAGAGAGATGAAGGTCGCGACATAGCTTTGAAACTAGCGGCCAGGGCTGACGTTCTTGTGGACAGCTTTACACCGGGCACTCTGGACAAGCTTGGTTTGGGTTACGACGCTGTTAACCAGATAAATCCGATGATAGTATACTGCTCGATTTCCGGCTTTGGTCAGACTGGACCTTATCGGGAACGCCCGGGCTATGACCCTTTGGCTCAAGCTATGTCGGGTATGATGCTGGCAACAGGGGAAGCTGACCGACCACCGGTAAGGACAGCAGTTTCCACGATTGATTATGGTACAGGCATGTTCGGGGCTTACGCGATTGCACTGGCCTTGCTGAATCGACATAAGAACGGCAAAGGGCAGAGGATAGATGTAGCATTGCTTGACACCGCAGTCTTCTATATGGCCCACTTCATTACTGCTTACTCCTTGGCCGGTGTTCAGCCAGCGCGGATGGGGTCAGCCAATGCAGGTTTCGTTCCCTACCAGGTTTTCCAGACCAAGGACAGGTACGTCTTTATTGGAGTCTCGAATGACAGGATGTGGAAGAATTTCTGCGAGGTATTGAGTTTGGATGACCTGGCTGGGGATCCCCGCTATGCTACGAATGAGAAGAGGCTGCAGAATCGAGACGAGTTGGTGGAGACGCTAAGCCAGATATTGAAGCAGTATGGTAGTGATGACCTGGTGGCGCGGCTGGTGGCCGTCGATATTCCCGTCGGCCCCCTTCTTAGTGTTGCCGAAGTCATCGAGGACCCTCAGGTGGCAGCCAGGAAAATGGTTATCGATACGGTGCATCCTGAACTGGGAGAGACTAAAATCGGGCGGGCTCCTATCAAGTTCTCGGAAATGGTGCCTGACATCAGGTCCCAGGCTCCTTTGCTCGGGGAGCATACCAATGAAATCCTGAGGGAGCTGGGGTACAGCCAGGCGGAAATCGAGCGACTCGCTGGAGAGGGCGTGGTTTTGCAGCACGTACAATAGGCTTGCCCCTTGCTGGCGGAGCCGGAGACAGGGAGAGCACCGATGAAGACTTTCAACAAGAAGGGTGACGGAGGAGAAACCAGCCTGCTCTACGGGGACAGGGTGGCAAAGTCTGACGCTAGGTGTGAGGCCTACGGTACCATTGACGAGGCTGTTTCAGCGCTCGGGCTAGCTCGTCACTTTTGCCGGTCCGAGGTGAAGGATATCGTTCTTGGCTTGCAAAGGGATTTGTTTGTCGTTGGGGCCGAGCTGGCAACTCCGGCAGAGCATTATTCGAAGCTGGTAACCAAGCAGGACACAGTCACTTCGCAGATGGTACAAAGGTTGGAGGATTTGGTAGACGAGTTTGAAGCCAGGGTTGAGATGCCCAAAGCTTTTGTTATCCCCGGTGGGGGTTCTGCTGGTTCAGCGGCCTTGGACGTGGCCAGGACGGTTGTCAGGCGGGCGGAAAGGCGGGTGGTTGCTTTGAAGGAAGCCAGGGTGGTGAAGAATGACGAGGTCCTTAGATATCTGAATCGTTTGGCTGACTTGGTATTCACCTTGGCTCGCTATGAAGCAGAGATACGCCACAGCGACACTTGACCCGGTGCCGCTGACGGCATTAGTCTCGGCTGCCATTGACCGCCTGCCCGTTTCTTCTGTTGGCTGATTCTGACGGTGGTAAGGCCAGACCTCCAGAGCTTGTCTTTGACCCTTCGCCTCCTGTCGTTCTGAGCCCTTCGCCACCTGTCATTCTGAACGAAGTGAAGAATCTCACCTCTGGCTCAGGGTAAACTCCGCGAAGAACCTTGCGGGGTTCAGGACAGTCTCCGCGCAGTATCTCTCACTTACGGTGGCGGTGATGCTTGCCAGGTCAGGGACCTGAGACTCCGAGGGAAGTGAAGACCAGGGATGTTGCCCTGCGGGTCACCTGTGGGCAGGTGACTTCCACAGGGGAATCCGCGGCCACCGTACCGCCACGTTCTATAGATTGATGTTGGAGTACTTCCTCCGTGGCCTGGGTACGTACTTGTTTTCCAGCATGTCCAGAGCCCTGTTAATCATCTTCCTGGTGTCGCTGGGCATAATGATATCGTCAATGTATCCACGCTCGGCTGCGCTGTAGGGGTTCTCGTAGAGTTCTCGATATTCCTCTATCCGCTTTGCTCTCGTCTCTTGCTTGTTCTCCGCTTCTCTTATCTCCTTGGCGAAGATAACGCTGGCCGCGGTCTCGGCGCCGACGATGGTAACCTGAGCTGCTGGCCAGGCGAAGACTAGGTCAGCCCCAATGGACTTGTCTAACATCCCGTAGTGGGCGCCGGCATAGGACTTCCTCACCATGATTGAAATGAGGGGCACAGTGGCATCCGCCCAGGCATAGAGCAACTTGGCGCCATGACGCAGGATGCCTTTCCAGTCCTGCTCGGACCCTATCATATACCCAGGGCAGTCGGCAAAACTGACTAGCGGTATGTTGAACAGGTCACAGAACCTTATGAAGCGAGCCATCTTATCTGCGGCATCTATGTCTATCACCCCGGCGCTTTGCATTGCCTGGTTGGCTAGTATGCCCACTGGGCGCCCACCAAATCGGGCGAAGCCTATTATGCAGTTCCGGGCATAGTCCTTCATTAACTCAAAGAAGTAGCCATCATCCACCACTGGTGTAAGCACTTTGAGCATATCGAAGGGTTGGGTGGAGCGGTCGGGAATTATCGTGTCTAACTCCGGGACTGTCCTCTCTGCTGGGTCCTTTGTCTCGATGCGAGGTGGTTTTTCCTTGTTATTGGATGGGATGAAGGATAGCAACTGCTTGCACTTGTCTAGAGCATCTTTGTCATTTTCAACTACGACGTGGGTTTGCCCTGATTTAACAGCATGGGCCTTCCAGCCGGAGAGCTCCTCAAGCGTGATCTCCTCTCCGACCTGTGTCTTGACGAAGGCGGGGCCAGCAATCCCCATGAAGCCGGTGTGCTTGCATTGGATGAGGAAATCCTGCATTACCGGATGGTAGGCCTGTCCCCCCAAGCAGGGGCCCATCAGCAGGGATATTTGAGGGATGATGCCCGAAGCCTGGATTTGAGTCCTGAATAGCCACCCGTAAGACTCGAGGGTATCCATCCCCTCCTGAAGTCGAGCTCCACCGGAATCATTCATGCTCACGCAGGGCCAGCCCATGTCTTTGGCGAAATCCAGGGCACGGGCGAATTTCTTCCCGTGATACTCGCCAAAGGTCCCTGCCATGGCAGTGTAGTCCTCCGCAATGGCGACAACGGGTCTGCCATCTGCTTTGCCGTAGCCAGTTATCACTCCTTCAGCCGGTATCTCTCTCTTGTCCATGCCGAAGTGTGTAGTCCTGTGCTTGACGAATAGTCCGATTTCTGTGAAAGTGCCGGGGTCAAAGAAGTATTCAATTCTTTCCCTGGCTGACCACTGTCCGGCTTGGTGGCGTTTTTCGACGGCTTTGGGGTCTATCTGCTCTATTCTCGCTCGTTTCTCTTTGTACGCCCCAATCAGCTCTTCGGCCTTAGCCATTCGTTACCCCCTTTCGAAGCTCGACTCTGCGGTAGCAAATCCTGCCACCGTATCCCAGTAGAAGATAGGTACTGGGCGATTCGCCACCGATCTCAGCGGATGACAATTTCTTGAGAAACAAGGAGCTATTGCGACTCTGAAGTTCCCTGTGTACAGCGCCTTAGAGTCCAAGTTCTCTCGAGATGACCAATTCTTGGATTTCGCTGGTTCCCTCAGTGGTGTGGAAAAGAATAGCGTCGCGGAAATAGCGCTCGACTGTTGATTCAGCTAGATAACCGGCACCAGCGTGGATTCGCATAGCCTCTTCAGCGGCGTGGATGGCGACTTCGGACGCGAACAACTTGGTCATAGGTGCTTCTTTGCGGCATTCATTCCCTTGGTCATAGAGCCAAGCCACCCGATAGAGGAGCCATCTGGCAGCTTCTATCTCTGCAGCCATACGAGCTAGTTTGAACGAGATAGCTTGGAACTTCCCTATTGGCTGCCCAAATTGGATTCTTTGCTTTGCATAATCAAGAGAGGCTTCAAAAGCAGCTTGCGCTGTTCCCAAGCTGCGGGCACCGTGTGAAATCCTGGCTCCATTTAGAGCTTCCAACATATATCTAAAGCCCCTTCCCTCCTCTCCAATCAGGTTGTCTATTGGCACACGGCAATTATCGAAAGCAAGCTCAGCCGTAGCCGCTGAGTGATGCCCCAGCTTTCTCATCTTGGTGATAGTGAAACCAGGAGTGTTCCTCTCGACGATGATGGTGCTTACTCCTCGGCTGCCTTGGCTTCTGTCAGTAGACACAGCCAAGGTAGCAAAATCACAAATTTGCCCATTTGTAATATAGATTTTGCTACCATTTACGATATAATAGCTGCCGTCTCTTTTGGCGGTAGTTTCGACGGCTGCGGCGTCTGAACCCGCGTTGGGCTCGGTAAGACCATAAGCAGCGATTTTCTCTCCTTTAGCTGCTGGAACTAGAAATCTCTGCTTCTGCTCCTCATTCCCGTGATCCAAAATAGGGAAGGTACTCAGGCCCGACTGGACCATTATTCCAGAGGTAATGCCGGAGCAAACTCGGGCCAGTTCCTCAACCAAGATACAGTCGCCGATCTTGCCTAAGCCACCCCCTCCGTATTCTGGTGGATAAGCCGGACAAAGGTAACCAAGTTTTCCCAGTTTGGGAAACAAATCTACCGGTGCAGTCTCGTTTTCTTCGGCCTCTTTTACAATTGGTGCTACCTCTTTTTGGGCAAGTTCTCTTATGGCCTCCCTAAACATTTTTTGTTCTTCAGAGAACTCGAAGTCCATGTTTCACATCTCCTTTATTTGAAAACTGAGCAATGAAAGCTTTAATATTGTATAGGAAATCGCCAAAAAATCAAAACAGGCTTTGTCAAACAACCTTTCCATGGTGGCTTGAGCAGGGCTTCTATGGAGGAAGCAGCAAAGGCGATGGCAGGTGTGACATGGAGGTAATTCCGGCTATTGACATCAAAGGCGGTAAATGCGTCCGGCTATATCAAGGCGATTACAACCAGGAGACGATTTTCTCTGAGGACCCGGTAGCTGTTGCCCTCGAGTGGCGAAACCAAGGAGCTCGCAGGCTTCATGTGGTCGACCTGGATGGAGCAGCCAGCGGAGAGGTGTGCAATATGGGCGTTATTGAGGCCATAGTGAAGGAGGTAGGTTTACCTGTCCAGCTTGGCGGTGGCATAAGGGATGAGGCTACCGTGGATAGGCTGCTGGGTGTTGGGATAGACCGCGTTATTCTGGGGACAGTGGTGGTGGAGAAGCCGGAACTGGTGAAGGAATTCTGCCGGAAGTACGGTGAGGCTATGGTGGTGGGCATCGATGCTCGGGATGGGTGTGTGGTCACTCATGGCTGGCGGAAAGGCAGTGAGATTACGGCTTTGGAACTGGCCCGAGAGATGGCGGCTGTCGGGGCAAGGCGTGTCATTTACACTGACGTAAAGCGCGATGGAACATTGACCGAACCTAATTTCGAAGGAATAGCTGAGATGGTTAATGGTGTAAGCTTGGCAGTTATTGCAGCGGGTGGCATTTCGGTATTGAGCCATCTGAGGAAGCTTAGGGAATTGGGGGTCGAGGGTGCCGTTGTGGGCAAGGCACTCTACACGGGTGACATAGAGTTGCGAGAAGCCCTGGCCATCGGCTAGCTGAGGAGATGTCGGGACAGGTTCTTAGACCTGTCTGAAGCAACATAAGGCGGTGGGCAATGCTAAAGTTTGATGATAGAGGTTTAATTCCGGTCATAATTCAGGATGCCAACAGCGGTGAGGTGTTGATGTTGGGCTATGCCAATAAGGAAGCGCTGCGGCGCACACTGGATAGCGGTGAGGTCTGGTTCTACAGTCGAAGCCGGCAGGAATTGTGGCACAAGGGAGCTACCTCAGGCAGCATTCTGAAGGTGAATTCTATGGCTAAGGACTGTGATAGTGACGCTATCGTGATTCGCGCTGAGCCAGCAGGGCCGGTGTGTCATACCGGCAACTGGAGCTGTTTCTTCCAGGGTTTGAACAAGGAGGACCTGGACTGAATTGCACCTACTCATGTGTGAGTCACCTGTCTGCGGGTGACCCTTCGCAATCGGCTACGCCGGAAATCCCAAAGGAGTCAATTGCTTCATCCTCCTCCGTACCTGCTCCCGACGAGGGAATCGGGAGAAGCTGGCCACTGTCAGCCTCGATGACCTTCCTCAGGGCCGATAATGCTGCTTCGAGCTGGCTGTCGTTTGGCTCTCTGGTAGTCATGGACTGCAATACAAGACCAGGTGCTAGAAGGCTGCGTACCACGATATTCCCACTATGGGCTGAGCCGAAGCGGACGAATTCATAGCCGATGGCGGCGATGACAGGAAGGAGGACGATGCGGGACAGGATGCTGAGCCACATTGGCGGGCGGCCGAGCAGGGCAAAGACAACTATGGCGATGACCAGCACAGCCAGGAGAAAGCTGGTACCACAGCGAGCGTGGGAGGTGGAGTAGCCCTTCACTGAGCCCAGTTCCAGGGGCATTCCGGATTCATAGGTGTTGACGACCTTATGTTCGGCGCCATGATATGCGAAAACTGTCTTTATGTCAGGCATCAAGCCAATCAGCTTGAGGTAACCGATGAAAATGCCAATACGGAGGATACCCTCAATCAGGTTGCTGACTATTGCCGAGGCGATGTGGGGGTCAATAAGATAGCGGGTGAGCAGCAAGGGGGCGATGAAGAACAGGCCTACAGCAAAGGCGATGGCGATAGCGGCACTTCCCCACAGCACCGCCGGAGATACGTCCTCTTTCCCCTCTTCGGCTGAGGCAATCTGGGCGGAATGTAGCAGGGCCTGAATGCCGAGGGCCAGGGTTTCGACAAGGATGATTATGCCCCTGATGAGGGGCATATTTCTCAGCCGGCCTTTGTATATGCTGGCAAGAGGCTGGCTGGTTACATCTAGCCCACCATCGGGGCGGCGGACGGCGATAGCCACGTTCTCTCGGCCTCGCATCATCACGCCTTCGATTACCGCCTGCCCACCGTAATAGAAAGGTTGTGGCGTAGCCATTTCTGCAACTAACGGAACAACAAATGTAGGGACAGAGCTTCAGCTCTGTCCATTTGAGGTTTCACCCTCACCTTAATCCTCTCCCCTCAAGGGAGAGGGAATATCTGGGGTATGCTCGCCCCTCAAGGGAGAGAAAAAAACCGGTGTACCTTCCATACATTTCTCCCTCCCCTGGCGGGAGGGAGCTAGAGGGAGGGGGATTCCTTCGACTTTCACCGCTACCTTAATCCTCTCCCCTCAAGGGAGAAGGAATATCTCGAGTACGCTCTTCTGTCAGCAGAGAGGGAAGAGAAACGTAGGAAGCCGTCTTCACACCTGCCCGAAGGTGGACAGACCTTCAGGTCTGTCCCTAGAGGGGGCGGTTAGTCGGTCAGCTTATAGCGGCGTTTGAAACGTTCTACCCTGCCGGCGGTATCCACTATCTTCTGTTCGCCGGTGAAAAACGGGTGGCATTTGCTACACAGCTCAACCTTGAGCACCTTCCTGGTGGAGCCGGTCGTGAAAGTATTGCCGCAAGAGCAGATTACCTGGGCATCGGTGTAGTATTCAGGATGAATCTTATCCTTCATCTTCTTTACTCGGCATAGACGCTAGCTCTCTTTCGATCCTTGGTTGCGGGTTCGAACTTGACTGCACCGTCAATGAGGGCAAAAAGGGTGTGGTCTTTGCCCACGCCAACGTTGTTGCCCGGTTGGATGCGAGTTCCTCGTTGCCTGACCAGGATGGTGCCGGCACGAACCTTCTGGCCGTCGTACCTCTTCACGCCCAGGCGCTTCGACTGGCTATCGCGCCCGTAGCGGCTGCTGCCTCCGCCCTTCTTATGTGCCATTAGCCTTCACCTCTGACTGCTGCCTTTTTCTTTTCGGGTTTTTTCACCGCTTCGCCGCCAGGTTTGACGATTTCCTTGATTTCCAGCCGGGTGTAGTGCTGACGGTGCCCTCTCTTGACGCGGTAGCGCACCTTGGGCTTATACTTGAAGACGATGATTTTCTTGCCTTTTCCTTCGCCCAGGCAGGTAGCTGTTACCTTGGCGCCATCAATAGTTGGTGTGCCCACGATGGTATCTTCTCCGTTGGCGACAAGCAGCACCCTGGAAAGCTCGACATCCTCGCCTTCGGCGATATTCAGGCGTTCGACATCCACCTTTTGTCCGGCGGCTACCTTGTATTGCTTGCCGCCCGTCTCAACGATAGCGTAACTTCCCATCACGTTCAAAAGCAAACCACAATTTACCAGATTGTGCGGCCGAATGTCAAGTTTGGTCTGTGCGGTGCCAATGTTCCTTTATGTCACGAGTGTTGCCTAGTTACCAACCCGTAGGGGCAATTCATTAATTGATCCTACTACATTGGTTGGTGAACAGGCGACCTTAAAAGGTCGCACTACGTGTAGCTTGCCACAGGTCACTCACTTTTGCCTTCAGCTTGGGGAGAGGGCAGTCGGTATCAATAACCACGTCAGCCCGCTTCACCTTGTCGTCTGATGGCATCTGAGAGCGGAGGCGGGCCAGGATTTGAGCTTCACTGAGCCCCCTCTGGGCTTTGACTCGCTCCACTACCACGGCTTCCGGGGCCACGGTAACCCAGACCTGGTCCACCAGGGTTGTCCAGCCGGCTTCAATCAGCAGAATCACTTCGAGGACTACTACGTTGACTCCCTGCTTCCGACATTGCCCGATTCTTTTCCGTGTTATTTCGTACATCCTGGGGTGTGTTATCTGGTTAAGGCGAGTTAACGCCGCGGGGTCATTGAACACCAGTCGAGCTAGCTTCCGCCGGTCTATTTCCCGGTCGAGGTTCAAGATGGATTCGCCAAAAGCAGCTACCACTTCCTGATAGACTTGGCTGTCTGACTGGAGAAGCTCGTGCCCCAGCTTATCAGCATCGATTGTAGTGGCACCTAGGTCGGCCAGGAGTCCAGAGACCGTAGTCTTGCCGGTGCCTATGTTACCCGTCAACCCGATAACCAACATATGTACCCAAATCCTAATTCTTACATCCTAGACAAGTTGAGATTGCTTCGCTTCGCTCGCAATGACCAACACAATGTAAAAGGTAAACATAAAAAAGCAAAATAACACATGAAACTCCCAAAATGCATTGAGGGGGTCAGGCTTTACGCAGAATAATTTTTGCATTTTTGTTTGTACTTTTGATTTTTGGTTTTTGATGTTTGCATTACCTACAGGTGAAGGTCTCTGGCCACGCACGAATATCTTACATGGTACACGTGGAGCCCTAGACGAAAGCCGACATGCCCAGCATTTCACGGCCGATAATCAGCTTTTGAATCTGGCTGGCGCCATCGGGGAAGGTAAGCGTGCGCGCATCGCGGAAATAGCGCTCCACGGGATATTCCTCAGAGATACCATAGGCACCGTGAACCTGGATGGCCTTGGATGTGACTCCCACGGCCATTTCAGTGCAGAATGCTTTGGCCATGGAGGCTTCTCTGAAACAAACCTCGCCCTTGTTCAGCAGGTGATAGGCCTGGTAGCAGAGGAACCTGGCCGCCTCGGTTATCATGACCATGTCGGCAATCATCTCCTGAACAAGCTGGAACTTGCCGATGGGTCGGCCAAATTGCTTTCGTTCCTGGGCGTATTTGATAGCCGCGTCAATAGCGGCTTGAGCCAGCCCCACTGCTCCCATGCCCACGGAGACTCGAATTGACATAAGCTCGCCGAGCGCCAGCACGTAGGCTTCGCCGGGGTTGCCAACGAGGTTGCTTCTAGGTACCCGGCAATCCTCGAAGACTACCTCCGAAGTTGGGCAGGAGCGGCAACCCAGCTTGGGCAGTTCCCTCGTGGTAAACGGTGACTCGGCCTTGTCAACGAGGAAGGCAGAAATGCCTCTGGCTCCCTTGCTTGGGTCGGTAGAGGCGAAGAGAAGAGCTAGGTCGGCAATTCCCCCGTTGGTTATCCAGGTCTTAGTCCCGTTGATTACGTAGCAGTCTCCGTCAGCCACGGCTGTAGTCTTGATGTCCCGAGCCCCTGAGCCGACATCAGGCTCAGTCAGACAGAAACAGGTGATTTTCTCCAGGGACATCACCTGATGGATGTATCTCTCCTTTTGCTCGGCAGTGCCGTGGTTGACCAGGACGGGGAGCAAGGCTGCATCCTGCATCATGGCTATCATGCCCAGGCTAAGGTACGCGCGCGCCATCTCCTCGCCCAGAACGCCGTACGAGACAAGGTCCAGGCCTTGGCCTCCATGCTCCGGAGGAAGTGTTGAACCTATGAAGCCGAAAGGCACCAGCTTCCTCAAAAGGTCCACGGCTACGTCTCTAGGCAGAGGGTGATACTTGCGGTCGTATTCATCGGCGATGGGGATTATCTCTCGTTCCAGGAAATCTCGCACGTTCTTTTTTAGCAGCTTTTGTTCTTCGTTGAGTTCTGGAATCATCTTACCCCCCAGCGCTTTCTCGGGCTATTCTAAGGCAAATCCCTGCCCTTGTCCAGTGGCAATGTCTGTCCATGGCAAGGCCCGAGCGTGCCCGCTGGGGAATGCTCACCAATGGGTGGAGCCAATTCACGGATCTACCCTGCGGCCGTCGATTTCTGGCCGTCTGAAGGCTCATTCCTGCATTTGATAGGGTGAAGTGAAGTGGTATAATTGGCTTAGGGTGGTGGTTGGCTCATGCATGAGGCGTTGCTTTATGACAAGCTTCCGGGGGGCAGGGTGCGATGCAATGTCTGCCAGTGGCGTTGTGTTATCGGCCCCGGTAAGTCCGGTGTTTGCATGGTACGTCGGAATGACGACGGCGTCCTGCATGTCCTCAACTATGCTCAGGTCTCTTCGGTGGCGGCTGATCCCATTGAGAAGAAACCCTTGTTCCATTTCTTCCCGGGGAGCCTAGCCTTTTCTCTAGGTACCTGGGGATGTAATTTCCACTGCAAGCACTGCCAGAACTGGCAAATCTCTTGCATTGAAGAGCCAGCAGAGATGATGAGGCCCCCACAAATAATTTCACCGGAGGAAGCCGTGAAATTAACCAAGCGGCGTAATTGTGCGGGTATCGCCTGGACTTACAATGAGCCGAGTATCTGGTTTGAATATACCCTGGATTCAGCCAAACTGGCCAGGAAGAACGGGCTTTACACCGTCTATGTGACAAATGGTTATCTTACAGCGGAGGCTCTGGATACTATCGGGCCTTATCTGGATGCCTGGCGGGTGGATGTAAAGGGTTTCTCCGATGCTTTATATCGGGGCCTTGCGAAGGTTCCCCGGTGGCGAGGGATTCTTGATATAGCCAAGAGAGCTCAAGAGAAATGGGGCATGCACGTTGAAGTGGTGACGAACGTGATTCCGACGATGAATGATGATGACGAGCAGCTAGAGGGCATCGCCGGATGGATGAGGGATGAGCTGGGAGAGTTGACGCCGTGGCACGTGACCCGGTTTTACCCCAACCACAACCTGATGCATGTGCCACCGACCTCGATAGCTGGCCTGGAAAAGGCTTATGACATTGGCAAGAAAGCGGGGTTGCGCTTTGTTTACCTGGGCAACGTCCCAGGTCATGGCGGAGAGAATACTGTTTGCTATTCTTGTGGCAAAGTGGTGATCCGGAGGGTGGGCTATGATACTGAGGTGCTGGGCGTTGACGGTTCAAGGTGTGCGTTCTGCGGAGCTGAACTCAATTTGAGAACCACGCTGGGGCAGCCAGCGTGAGGAGGTAGCTTATGGCAGGGATAGTCTTTGGTTGCATTGTACCTCATCCTCCGTTGCTAGTCCCTGATATTGGCAGGGGACAGGAGGCGGCGATATCCGCAACGACACAGGCCATGGAAAAGCTGACCGACAAGTTGGCCGAGCAACATGCCCAAACAGTTCTGGTTATCAGCCCGCACGGAGAGTATTACGGTGATGCCATGGGCATACTTACCGCCCCCTCGTCGACTGGCGACCTAAGGAACTGGGGGGTTCCGGGGCCTCGGCAGCATTTTGACAACGACCTCGACATGGTTGCGCTTATTCAGAAAGAAGCAGGGGCGGACAACATTCGGCTGAAGTCCATCGGAAAGAGCAGCTATGAACTTGACCATGGTGTAATGGTGCCCATGCACTTCCTGCTTTCCGCAATGAAGGGAGTGCCGCTGGTACCCTTGAGCTTCTCCTGGCTTCCTCTGGAGACTCATTTCGCCTTTGGCAAGGCGGTTGGGCGAGCTGTGGAACAGAGCCACAAGCGAGTGGCCTTGGTCGCCAGTGGGGACCTGTCTCATCGACTTATTCCAGGGGCGCCAGCGGGTTATGAGCCTATGGGCAAGGTTTTTGATGAGAAACTGGTGAAGGCGTTATCCTGCATGGATGCCGAAGGTGTTCTGAATCTGGACCAAGAGCTTATTGAACGGGCTGGGGAATGTGGCTTGCGCTCCTTTGTGATCCTTCTAGGTGTACTGGACGGGCTGGAGGTGAAACCGGAGATTCTCTCTTATGAGGGGCCTTTTGGGGTTGGCTATCTGGTGGCTTCCTTCGAAGTCGCATCTTGAGCCTTGTCCGGGGGTATGTTGAATGGAAGAGCAGCTTCACCCGATAGCGAAGTTGGCCAAACAGGCAGTGGAAAGCTATGTTCGGCAGGGCGAGGTGTTCAGGCCGGGGGAGCTTACCGCCGAAATGAAGGAAAGAGCTGGAGCTTTTGTGTCTATTAAGAAGCATGGCCAGTTGAGAGGGTGCATTGGCACTTTCGAGCCGACCAGAGCGAACGTAGCTGAAGAAATCGTTGCCAATGCCATTGGTTCGGCCACTCAGGACCCTCGCTTTACACCCGTTGTGGCTTCCGAGCTAGATGAGCTCGAATACAGTGTAGATATCCTCACTGCGCCGGAACCGGTGGAGGGCACCGACCAACTCGACCCCAAGAAACATGGTGTAATCGTGGAGTGTGGGTTTAGGCGAGGGCTCTTGCTGCCCGACCTCGAGGGTGTGGATACTGTCGACCAGCAAATTGGAATTTGTCGAGCTAAAGCGGGTATAGCTATCGATGAGCCGGTCAAGCTGTATCGGTTTCAAGTAAGGAGATATAGGCAGGCCGGGCGTGGTTGACATATTGACATATACTTGTTACGATATATAGAGACCTAAGGTGAGGTAAAGAATGAAAAAGACGATGGTTTACCTTAATGAAGAGATACATGAGGGGCTGAGGAAGTTAGCTTTTGAGAACAACACCTCTATAGCTGGACTAATAAGACAAGCTATTGACTTGGTCTATAGCGAAGACATTGAAGACATTAAAGATATGGAGGCAGAGTTAGCTCGTTATCAAGCTCAGCCAGGCTCAGCGGTAGAGTTAGATGAGTACTTGCGCCGGAGGAAGGCGCGTGCATCGGCTTGAGCTAACCTCTAGGGCCCAACGTGAGTTAGAAAAGCTTGGAGAGGGAGAGTTTGGTCGTATACTAGAGGCTATGCAAAGGCTGAGAGATAACCCGAGGCCTGCCGGGGTGAGAAAGCTTAGGGGGCCCATTTATCGAATCCGTAGCGGTGATTGGCGCATTGTCTACGCTGTGTTTGATAAAGACCAGCTTGTAATTGTAGGTAAAATGGCGAGGCGCGCTGAAGACACTTATGACAAAGTTGATGAGCTGTTTTGAGAGTGTGGCCTCCGGCGGTAGCCTTGAGTAGGGAGACACGAGTAGGATGAAGTTGCTGGTTGTTGGCGTTGGCGATTGTGGCTGCAGGCTGGCTGGCGAGTTTGCCCAGTTAGAGAAAACGGCAAGAGCTAAGCGGCGTGTAAGCATAGTCACCCGTGCTTACGCGGTTGATAATGACAAAGCCAACCTGGCGTCACTGGCGAAGGCTGGACACAAGTTGCTGTCCCCCGTATTGATTCGCGGTTCCCTTGAGGTTGGGGATAAGTCAAATGAAGCTGGCGCGCAGCTTGTGCGCCGGGAAAGCGACCGGGTATTGACAGCTATGAGGCTCGGAGGTTTTTTTGAAGCGGATGCTTTTCTGCTTATAGCTGGCGCTGCCGGGAGTCTTGGGTCCGGCGGAGTACCTGTGATAGCCCAGCTACTCAAGGAACGCTATGTGGACAAGCCAATCTATGCACTGATTGTTCTTCCGTTTGAGACTGAGGCGGCCGACCCACAATATGTTCGTAACACAGCTGTCTGTCTTAAGTCGATTGATAAGGCGGCTGATGCTGTGATTCTGGTGGATAGTGGAGGTGTGGGAGTGTGGGAGGACACAAGCCCAACGGACAATCGGGACAGCGTAAATAAGGGGATAGTCTTCCCATTCTATGACCTTCTCTGTGCTGGTGAGATGGTTGGCTCAGAACATGCCAGCGCCAGAGTGCTGGACGCTGGCGACGTAGTGCAGACTCTGGCCGGTTGGACGGCGATAGGCGTTGGGAAGACGGAGTTCTCATCTTCAAGATTCCCGTGGAAAAACGAAAAGGGCTTTCGGGAGAAGGGCTCGGAAACACTCCGGGCCGTGGAGGCAATGAACTTGGCTCTGATTCGACTGTCGATTGACTGCAAGTTGGAGAATGCCGGCAAAGCTCTGTATCTTCTTTCGGTCCCGGTCAAACAAGCCAATATTGATATGGTCAAGGTTCTGGGGAATCGCCTGCGAGAGCTCGCGGAGAATGCCGAAATAAGGGATGGTAGTTTCTATGGTGCCAAGAGTTTTGCCCAGGTTACTGTGGTGGTATCACAGTTGATTGACGTGGAGAGGGTTAGGAATTACTTCCGCAGGGCAGCCGAGTTGGCTCAGCCCTTGGAGGTGCCGGGGAAGAGAAAGGGGGGAAGAAGAGGGACAAAAAGAGAGGCTGGACAAGCATGACTCTTTTCGACCTGAATCAGCTTGAGGCAAAGGGTGAAGTGATGTCTGGGGTGAGCTCTGAGTTGCCCGACGGTATGCCTCTGGCGGCCAGAATGCGGCCGCGAAGCTTTGCTGAGTTTGTAGGGCAAACGCATCTAGTGGGTGAGGGACGGGTGTTAAGGAAATGCATCGAGGCAGACGAGTTGCCATCGATGATTCTCTGGGGGCCGCCAGGTAGCGGTAAGACAACTTTGGCTTATGTTATTGCCAGCGTCACCAGGTCACATTTCAGTCCGCTGAGTGCAGTCA
>CAZTRR010000031.1:0-19725 GCA_964616785.1 uncultured Dehalococcoidales bacterium | reverse complement strand
TTGAAGGAGAAGTCACTCGCCAGAAGATAGGCAAAACGAATGATTTCGAACAGGCCGGGGAGAGATATCTTTCCTTGAGTAAGATGGACCAAGAACATCTGGTGGATAACCTCATCGCAGATCTTATGCACATTGACAAACCGATCCAGCAGCGGGTGATCGAGAACCTGACCAAAGCCAACAAAGAGTTGGGAAGAGCCGTAGCTGAAGGTCTGAAACTTTAGCAGGTGGTAAGGGGACGGAACCGCCATTGCGCCTAAGACAGGCTTGGCGGTTCCGTTCGATTCAGTCACTCCATCTGAATGTCGCGTCGAGAAACTTCACCAACCTTTGGCACGTGCTGGAGAAGTTATAGCGAAAGCCTAAACAGTAGGGCGGAATGTCTACTGCTCGTTGTTAGAGTGGGAAACAAACGTTCCTTGCCGCTACGCTAGGGATCGGACGCCGTCATCTGTGTAGTGTGATCCCACCGGTAGGACATTCTTACTCCCCTTCCACCTCGCCTTCTATCCACCTCAGGTAGTCTTCGTTTCCACCAATGATTGGAATGGCAATGACCTCGGGGACTTCATAGCTGTGAACCCCTTTCACCAGCTCGACGACTTCAGGAAGCAGCGACGCCCTGGTCTTGATGATGAGGAGGCTTTCCTGAGCTGAATCCAGCTCACCCTGCCACCAGAACAGCGAATCTACCTTTGGCACTATGTTTACACAGGCAGCCTTCCTGTGGCTGAGCAATAGCTGGGCTAACGCGCGGGCTTCTTCCTCACTGCCGGTGGTGACAAAGATGGCTACGCTGTTGGGTTCCCTTGCGTTCAATTATCCTGTATCCCCCGTGTCTCTATATGTAGAATAGCATAGAGGAACCCTAGTGACCAGGGGCTTTGCCTATCGAGTCAGGAAGTCCGATTTGCTGCAAGACATCAGCTGTGAGCTTTCTGAGCTGGCAACCATCTTGGCAGTACTTATCCCTGACCCGGTTTTGGGTGTCTTCGCGGTACGCTCGCCGGCCAAGTGCTCAACACCGGAGAGGGTTGTTGGGGTAAAGCTTCACGGCGTTCTCTGGGCAGCAGCGAAGCTTGACAGGAGCATAATCTCTGTGCTATTATATCCCTATATGCACTACTACGTATATAATCCAGGGTACGGCCAACAATGCGGGAGATAGTCAGAGCTTCCAAAGCCCTGTCAAATGAAACAAGGCTGAGGATCTTAAACGTGCTAATGGAACGAGAGTGCTGCGTATGCGAGGTGATGCAGGCTCTCGAGATCTCCCAGGCCCGTGCCTCCCGCAATCTGAGCGCTCTCTACGACGCCGGATTCCTGAAACTCAGGCATGACGGCCTCTGGTCGCTGTATTCCATCGATAGAGAAGGCTCGAAGCGGTACTGTGCGGACCTGATTCAGGCCGTCAGAAATGCGCTGGAAGGGAATGAGACAGCTTTGCTGGATAGGCAGAGACTGACAAGTGCCGAAAGAATAGGGCCGAGTTGTGTGCGCACACTGCCGGAATAGGCGCTCTCTTTTTTTGCGCCGTCGTATACGTATATGCGAATTTAAGGATTTAGTGCGAGGGTAATCAAATGGAGATTGTCTTAGGGTTAATTCAAGGGGGACTTGATGCCCTAATGGAGTATTTGTCGTTGCATGTTCTCACCTGCCTGGTGCCGGCCTTTTTCATAGCCGGGGCCATCGCTGTTTTCATCTCGCAGACGGCTGTGTTGAAGTATTTCGGTCCAGCGGCAAAGAAGGTTCTTTCATACGGCATAGCTTCGGTCTCGGGCACAATTCTGGCGGTGTGCTCCTGCACCGTGCTGCCCTTATTCGGAGGGATCTATACGAGGGGAGCCGGGCTTGGGCCCGCCATTGCTTTTCTCTACTCCGGACCTGCCATTAACATATTGGCCATCGTCTATTCGGCAAGGCTGCTCGGCTACGACCTGGGAGCCGGTCGCGCAGTTGGAGCCATTGTGTTCTCAGTCGTTATTGGCCTTATCATGGCCGCCATTTACCGCAAGGAAGAGTCCCAGAAAGATGCTGCCGCTTTTGCGGCGCTGGCGGCCGAGCCTGAGGGCAAAAGCCTCTGGCAACAGTTGGTCTTCTTTGCCATCCTGGTCGGCATACTGGTCTTCGCTGCCTCCGGGCAGTGGATAGTGACCGGCATACTGCTGGTAGCCCTCGCCGTCATCTTGTGGCGCTGGTTTACTACGGGGGAGCTTAAGCTTTGGATGAAGGAAACCGGACACTTCGTCCGTCTCGTAGTCCCCTGGCTTCTGGCAGGAGTGTTTGTCGCCGGTATACTCAAAGTAGCTGTTCCTGAACAGGTGGTCGCCAGTGTTGTCGGTGGAAACAGCCTGCTGGCCAACTTCGTCGCCTCTTTCCTGGGGTCCGTTATGTATTTTGCCACACTTACCGAGGTCCCCATCGTGCGAGCTTTCATGGACTTAGGCATGGGCAAAGGACCCTCGCTGGCACTGCTTCTGGCTGGGCCGGCACTTTCCCTTCCCAACATGCTCGTCATCCGCAGCATCATGGGAACGAAGAAGACCTTGACCTATGTCGCCATAGTCGTAGTAATGGCTACAGTATCCGGGTTCGTTTTCGGATCGATAATACGATAAGCAAGCATGGAGGTACTTGAATGAATATCAAAATATTGGGCACCGGCTGCGCTAGATGCCATGCACTGGAGAAGACGGTAAAGGAAGTGGTGAATGAGCTCCAGATTGATGCTGCCGTCGAAGAAGTGAAAGACATGAAGAAGATACTGGAATACCCGATCTTGACTACACCGGGTCTCGTGATTGATGAGCAACTGGTCTGCCACGGACAGGTACCCAAGAAAGAAGAGGTTGTGAGACTGATTATCAACGCCCTGGCTAAAGAAGACGCTGGAAAGGCTTCGTGAGCCGAGTAGGCCGACTGCAACGGCTGTGACGATATCCGGCTTGCCTCGCCAAGCCACCACTAAGACCAGGATTCAAGGAGGTTATCGAGAAACATGAACATTGCACTCAAAGCAAGGATGTATTACCCTTTGCTCGCCATTCTGCTGGTTGGCCTTCTGTGCGCTTGCGGAAACCCGTCGTCTGCAGTTCCTCCGCCAACCGAAGAGCCTTCTACATCACCCGCGGTCACTCCGCCGACGGAGCAGCCTTCAGAGCAAACCGAAACAACAACTGCACCTAGTAGGGTGGATGTCGTCTACTTCCACCGTCCCCGTCGTTGCGTGACATGCCTCTGTTTCGAAGAACGGATTCGCCATGTCGTGACCACATATTTCCAGGATGAGGTAGATCGCGGCAAGCTGACTCTTGGGATAGTGAACCTGGGGGACAAGGAAAGTGCCGCTATCATCAACAAGTACGGTGCCTTCGGGCCACAACTATTCATCAATACTGTCAGGGATGGGGCTGACCATAGTAGAAACATAGAGGAGATCTGGTCCTGGGGCTGCAGAAGCGATAAAGAGGGCTTTGACCAGGCAGCCAAGAACCTTATTGAACAAAGCCTTAAAGAAGTGCAGTAATGGACTTAGATAGTGTTCTGGGCACCTTCAACGTCCCGGTGCTCTCGGCGTTTTTGTTGGGACTTCTAACTGCCGTCGCCCCCTGCCCTTTGGCTACCAACATTGCTGCTATAGCCTACATCAGCCGCAACGTGACAGACCGCAAGTACGCCGTGATAACTGGAGCGCTTTACACTTTGGGGCGCATGTTCTCATATTCACTTCTCGGTGTCCTTATCATTGTGGTCGGCCTGGAAATCCCCGGGGTCTCCACATTTGTTCAGGATGTCGGTGAACGAGCTTTAGGGCCGATTCTCATTGTTATGGGGCTGATAATGCTGAACATCGACAGGCTTTCTTTTGGTAAAGGAGGAGGGAAGCTAGCCTCGCTGGGAGGAAAAGTCGCCAACTGGGGGATGATAGGGGGATTCTTACTTGGTGTTCTCTTTGCACTGGCCTTTTGCCCTTACAGCGCTGTACTGTACTTCGGTGTGCTAATGCCTGTCGCGCTCGAGTCTGCCGGCGGCATTGCCCTTCCCCCCATATTTGCCATTGGCACGGGGTTGCCAGTTCTGGTATTTGGCACGCTTCTCTCCTTGGGTGTAGCTGGAGTTTCTTCATGGCTCAATGCCATTACGCGTGCTGAGCGAATAATGCGCATAGTAGTCTCTGTCATCTTCATAGGAGTAGGCATATACTACGTGGTGCTGTGGATTCAGTCATAGACTAACCGCTCACGTGGCGCTACCAAATGTGAGCATGATTAGAGCCAGAGTCTATTCTCCCTGGTGGGCTTTAGTGTTGGATCGACATGCCCCCGGGAAGCAGTCCAGGCAAAACATCAGACCTCTGGATCGCGCAAGGGGAAACACGCGCAGGAAGACGCACAGACCGGAAGAGGTCATCAATAAGCTGCCGGCAGCCTTGGTTCTGCTAAGCTCGGGAGCCACAGACAACCTGACCAGGCTTGACCGCACAGCTCTCTTGGTTACCCACCGCCGGCTCCTAAACGTACAGCCGTCTCTAATGCCGGCAACTCTACCCTGATAAGTTGTACAGTTCCTTGGGGCAGGTCACAGTCGTGATCTGCATAGTCTCCTATTCAGTGCAGCTTGCGGAGCACTGCTCGCACCTACCATCACATGGCTCAACGTGAATGGTAACACTGCTCAGAGATAATCTTTCTTGAATTCTATACTCCAGCAAATCGCATACCTGGTGCGCATCCTCCAGACTGATGCCCTTGGCCATTACCAGATGGAGGTCAATGTAGCGTTGCTTTCCCGCACGACGGGTACGCAGCTTGTGAAAACCAACGACCGGCTCGCCCTCCTCGGCCAGGCAAGACTCGACCACCGCCTGCTCCGAAGAGGGAAGCCTGGCGTCAACCAGCCCAAGGAATGGCTTGCCTATTGTGTCGTAGGCTAATTTCACTATATAAAGAGCTACTCCAATGGCGATTATGGGATCGAGAACACTCAAGCCGGTAAGGCGTACTATTAGTAACCCAACCAACACTGCCGCGGCCGAGTAAACATCAGCGGCGATATTGCGAGAGTTGGCCTCCAGGGCTATCGAGCCAGTGGCTCGTGACACCTTCAGAAGATGACGGGAGAGGACAATGCTGACGACTACGGAGACTACCATCACACCCATGCCTGCCTCCGCTAGCTCCACGCTAGTTCCGTGTATTATGCGGTTGATTGAGGAGTAGAGTATCAGTGCGGCAGTGATAAGGATGAGTACCCCTTGCACCACGCTGGCCATATCTTCTGCCTTACCATGCCCAAAGGGGTGCCCCTCATCGGCCGGCTTGGCAGCGATACGGATAGCGAAAAAGGTGACCAGCCCGGCAAAGAGGTCAAGAAGACTGTCTGATGCTTGGGCAAGCACGCTGATGCTACCGCTAATCCAGCCAACACTGACCTTGACCAGTATCAGCCCAACGACTACTCCAATTAGAAGGTTTGCAGCCCCTCTTTCAGTTGAGAACATTACCTGATAGCCTACTCGTTCAGCGTTATACAGTCACTTGCTCGCCACCAAGCGGAGTTTGCAGGTAGCCTGATCCGTCTCTCGCCTATGGGGCGAAGCCCTACCCGGTCACCCTCCAGCCATTTGTGTACACATTCATCTTCTTCCCTCTGACAAAGCCAATGAGGGTTATCCCCAGGTCATTAGCCAGCTTGACCCCCAGGTCAGTAGGGGCGGATTTGGAAACGAGTATAGGGATGTTTCTCCTGGCTACCTTTAGCAATATCTCAGACGAGACCCTCCCACTGGTGACCATAACGCGATTATCCGTTGCCATATCTTTCAGGAGGCACTCCCCGAATACCTTGTCAATTGCGTTGTGCCTGCCGATGTCCTCACTGAAAACAAGGACTCTCGTGCTGTCACACAGAGCCGCACTGTGAACGCCACCCGTCGCTTTGAAAACCCTGGAGCGTTTCACGAAATCCTCCACCAGAGAGAAAACCTGAGAGGCAGGCAATTTGGTCTGAGGGTCTGCACTCACCTTTTGGATGCCCACGGAGGCCAGACTCTTCCCGCCGCCTGAAGCGAGGACACGCCCGCGAGGAGTTCCTATCGCGTCCTCGGTTTCTGCCTCCGCCACGCCTCTCTGGCCATCAACCACTATCTTCTTGATGTCGTCTTTGGCGTTCACTAATCCTTCGGAAAGAAGAAACCCAACAGCCAGGTACTCCAGGCTTGATGGGGAACAGAGCAGAGTCACCAGCTCCTGACTATTCAGGACAATGGTCAGCGAGAACTCCCTGACGACGATGTCCTCGATTTCGCTCTCGTCTTGTTGGGTAACCCTCAGTACCGACAGCTTCGCTGTCTCGTTCTCCATCTTGCTCCTCAGCGACAGCCTGACCAGCACAGCAATCCTACACACGATGTGGTCAATTGTCAAAGATACTCCGGAGCCAGAGACTCCGGCAATCCCAAAGGGCATCGCCAGCCCAAGCCTCGCACTAAATGCCTCTCATTTTCCTGATAGTGACAGCATGTAAGCGTCACCTATCTACCCGAACGAGATCAGGCTTTGCGGTTGGCAAACTCAGGATACGCTTGACAAAACGTTGCTGGGTGGTTATAATTCGAAATATGTCGAACTATCGAACGAAGGACACCGAGCGATTCGCGCAGATGTTTAAGGCCCTGTCGAATCCAAACCGCCTGACCATCTTCCTGCGCCTTGCTTCCTGTTGCGCGCTTGGAGCCAGCTGCAGCACAGACACCGAGCCATGCGAATGCGTAGGCGAACTCGGCAGAGACCTCGGGATCGCACCTTCAACCGTTTCCCACCACATCAAAGAACTTCACCGGGCAGGTCTCATCAGAATCGAAAGGCGTGGACAAAATGTCGAGTGTTCTGCCGAGCCAGAGTCACTGCATGCCCTGGCCGGATTCTTTGATCAGCCAGAGGTGACACGATCCCCCTCCCAAAATTGATTCGGAGTGTGTCAAATATCTCAACGGAGTGTGCTATGAACGATGAGAAAATCAAGAATGTTGTGAGAAAGACATATTCAGAAATAGCCCAGCGCAGCCAGCAAAACCGTTGCTCCAGTAGTGGATGTTGTGGGGCTACCAGTCCGGCATCTGTAGCTGAAGCTATAGGCTATATGAAGGAGGATTTGGGGAGAATTCCAGAGGAAGCATCATTAGGATTGGGATGCGGCAACCCCACCGCAATTGCTGAGCTAAGGGAAGGAGAGACGGTGTTGGACCTGGGCTCGGGAGCCGGAATGGATGTCTTCCTCGCAGCTAGCAGGGTCGGTCCCGCAGGAACAGTCATTGGCGTCGACATGACTGAAGCTATGATCGACAAGGCGAGCGCTATTGCCAGGAGCAATGGCTTCAAGAATGTGGAGTTCCGCCTGGGTGAGATTGAGAAGCTTCCCGTAGAGGACAACTGCGTGGATACAATCATCAGTAACTGCGTCATCAATCTCTCCCCCGACAAGTCCAAGGTTTTCAGCGAAGCCTATCGAGTCCTTAAGCCGGAAGGAAAGCTTATTGTCTCCGACATAGTGGCCGAGCGAGCGCTTCCCGAGGCAATGAGGGAAGACCTTGAGGCCTGGGCAGGATGTATCGCCGGAGCCCTGGAGCAGAATGAATACCTGCAGGAAATAAGGGTGGCCGGTTTCGGTGATTTGCAGATAGTTACCAACGGAGAGTTCCACGCAGAGGACCCCGAGAGCGGAGAAACCGTGAGGCTCCTGAGTGTCAGCGTCAAAGCATACAAACCGTGAACATGCGGCATTACTCGGTGAAGTTCAACAACCGACGGACGTGATTGAATGATGAAGAGGATCGCTATAGGCACAATATGTGCGCTGGCGCTGATAACCGTGGCGATTCTCCTGCCCGCCGCCTGTGAGGCGCCTCCTGAGTTCGACGTGGTGGCCATAAGCATTGAGCCACGACAAGTCACAGCCGACGAGACAGCCACAATACGCGCGGAGGTAAGAAACAACGGTGGTAGCGGGGGCACATATGACGCGGTATTGACTGTTGACGGGGCAGAGGCGGAAAGGCAAAGTGCTGCATTAGCCCCCGGAAAGAGCGTGATATTGACCTTCCATCTCGTCACAGACAAGCCCGGATACTATGCAATCGCTGTTGGGAACCGGAGTACGACCCTTGCAGTCTTGGAAGCGCTACCCCCAGCCTTCCGTATCTCCCAGTTGGAGGTTGACCCGGAGTGGGTTTACCCTGGGGAGGAGACTACTGTCACTGCCACGATAGTGAACACCGGCGATACTCGGGGTAGCTACATTGCGAAGCTAAGAATAGATGATACCGCTCAACAGGCGGTGGAGGTAATCCTATCTGCCGGGATGGACCGGACCGTGACCTTCCTGGTTACCATAGATGTACCTGGGAACTATACGGTTGCCTTGGGCGAGCTTACCAGGGAATTGGTGGTGTTCCTGCCAGTGGAACCAATCCAGATCAGAATGAACGATTGGTGTGACACCGCCAGAGGCTGACGTTAGACCAGTGCGGGCCGTGAGCCTGCTCAACTGAGGGGATGGACAAACGGGAAGCTGACGAGAATTAGAGTGAAGGCGCCGAAATGCTTCCCCACACCCTGACTGGCTGCGCTCTGGAAACGCGGGCGAACAACGAGATGAGTTAACAGTATGCGACAAAGGCTAATCAAGTTGAACAGTTGGCGATTAATTCCCCGGCCTGAATTGGCGGTTTTTCTAACCGTCATAGTGATGCTTCTTGGCTCCGCTTGCACCCTACCCGCTGCGCCAGAGCCAGAGAACCAACCTCCCGTCATTCACGTTGTGGCAGCCGAAAGCGAGGTTCTCGGTTTAGCTGAGTGCCAGGTTTCTTGCGAAGCTACCGATGCCGATGGCGACGATTTGAGCTATTCGTGGTCTGCCCCCGATGGTGGGGTGCTGAAAGGGGAGGGGCACAGCGTTATCTGGAGTGCCCCCGATGTTGCCGGCGACTACACCATGAGGGTTGTGGTAGCCGATGGCGACGGTGCGGAGGCTAGCGATTCTCTGACTATCACTGTGAGATCCGGGCCTAACCAACTCCCAGCCATCATCAGTTTGGTTGTGACACTACCCGATCAATCCTCGGTCACCACGGGCGAAGCACTCGAGCCAACAACGATTCTCCGCTGGGATACCGCGGAGGTCCAGTGCAACGCTGAGGACCCAGACGGTGACGAATTGAGTTTCAATTGGTCAACTATGGGGGGCAAGGTTCACGGAGAAGGCGACCGGATCGGGTGGATTGCCCCCGGCCAAGCCGGAAATTACACGATCACAGTCACGGTGAGCGATGGCAGAGGTGGTGAGGCTCAAGGGTCTGTGGATTTTGAAGTGTTATGCTGTGGACGCTGACCCAAGGGCAATTATGCTGGCTTCCGGCAACCGGTCGTCTGCAGATAACCCTCAGGCTGTCCTTGGGACAACGACGCGTGAACAGAAGGACGCTCTGAGTATCACTGGATGGTAGCTTTGGGCAACGTTGTCTGTCTCCATTCCAGACAGAGGGATTTCAGATGGACTTCTTATATACTGTCCTTGGTATACCACGGGCGTGTCCATTGCCCGCACCCGTTGCCCGTCTGACAACAGTGCCTGCGCCATGCAGGGCGCCGGGGGAGGCGATTGAGCAGCTTCAAGCGGCAGGGGGCTGGAGTAACGCAGTGCGGCCGCGGCATCAGGCAGACGAGGGTTGCCATTCCAAGCATGGGAGCTCACCCTGCAACGGAGCTCCACCCAATGATCAATCAACGCGTGATGGCTGTCGGCAAGAGCAGGAGGTCTGGATGTTCTGGCATACACGCCGGCAGGGAGCAATGATGACCGTTGGCGGCATCGCCAAATCCCTGCAGAACGGTCTTCTTGTGCCGGACGTAAGATTAGCCGTTGGTGACGAAACTGAATTGAACGGGTAGCGAAGATGGCACAGATTACCATACGGTTTTACAGCCTCTGGCGGCTCTACCTGGGCACCGATCGCCTCTGTTTGACCGCTGACAAGTTGGAGGAAGCACTCGCTCAGGTGGAAGAGAGGTTTGGCTCCCGACTTCGAGAACAGCTCCGAGAGCATGGGGTTCGTGTGGATGGAAAGATGCAGGACTATTCGCTTGTCCTGCTCAATGGTATCTCTGTTTCCGGCCGAGAGCAAGCACCACTGAAAGAAGGGGATATTGTGCATATTTTCCCACCTGCGGCCGGTGGGTGAGAGGTAGAGTGCCAGTGCCTCTGAGCACCCTTAGCGGGCCGCTCCAATTGCCGTTCATCCCGACACGCTGCGGGGACACATGCACGAACATATTCGGCTGCTTGGACTTCCAGCATCTCTTGAGCATCACCTGCGAGCCGAGCGTCCGAGGGGGGACTTGCGAGTCCGTGTCTAATGGGCAACACGCGCCAAACGGATGGGACCAAGATGCCGAGCACGTTTCTTGCCAGGCAATGAGCCACGGAGCACCAATTTCCGGAGACGAAAACAAGCCTCATCCCCCGGCGATGATGGTGACAATAGTAAGTTCGTCACCGTCTTTTAGCCTCTTGGCCAGTTCCTCTGGATAGCAGCTCTGCGAGTTCACATAGATGTCGTAGAAGCTGAGCAGCTCGCCTTTCTCATCACATAGCCTCTCCTTGATACCAGGGAATCGCGATCCTAGATCATCTATGCACTCGCCGATTGTCCGCCCAACCGCTTCGACAGCCTCTTGGCCATCGGTGAACCTCCTGAAATAAGGATGCAGCCTCACCCTAACACTCACCTCTGCGCCTCCCAGATGTGCCGACATTCTTCACAATCGGGGTGTCTCTTCAGCTCAAGCTCCATGCATTCCAGCCCTAGGCCGTCATATATCAAGAGCCTGTTTGTCAACAGCTCTCCAATGCCTACGATATGCTTTATGACTTCAGTGGCCTGGATGCTGCCGATGACTGCTGCAGCAACTCCGATCACTGGCGTCGTGCCTAGTGACGGGACTCGGCGATAGAGGCATCTCAGGCATGCGGTTCGCCCTGGGATTATCGTTGTGGCTCTCCCCTCAAAGCCATGGATTGCCCCGTGAAAGAGCGGGATGTCGTTGTCAATGGCAGCCTTGTTGAGAATGTATCTCGCGGCGAAGTTGTCCATAGCATCCACTATCAAATCATAACCACCCACAAGCTCAAGAACGCTACCTTCAGTTATCGTCTGGTCCACGGCTTCCACCGTGACCTCTGGGTTCAGTGATTCAAGTCTTTCCTTGGCTGAATCCACCTTTCCCCTTCCAACGTCTTTGTCTGTGTATAGGATCTGCCTGTTCAAATCGGTGAACTCCACCCTGTCATGGTCAACCAGCCTGATCTTTCCCACTCCCGCCGCAGCCAGGTAGATGGATATCACACAACCCAGTCCACCCGCTCCAGCAACGACAACCTTTGCTCTTCTGAGCCGCTCCTGTCCCTCCCTTCCAAAACCCTCAATCATCATCTGTCTGTCATACCGCTGTAACCCACGCCCAGCAGCTTTACTCATCGCCATTCCCTCCCCAGAGCAGCAGTTTCTGCCGCATATTCACACTCATCTCTTAGCTCCCAGCAGCGCGTCCTCACCAGCCACGCCACCAGCAGGCCAATCCTACACACGATGTGGTGAATTGTCAAAGATACTCCGGAGGCAGAGCCTCCGGCAAGCCCAAGGGGCATTGCCAGCCCAAGCGCTGCGCCAGGCAGCCCGCCCCATCTACAACGCGGCCCGTATTTGCATCAGTAGCTTCGTTTGCATTATCATACTGTCATAGCAGTGACTGAAATGCATGTCAGTTCTCTCATAACGAGAATCAAACAGTACCTGCCGCCTGAGAAAATCGCCCTGGTTGAGGCAGCTTACAAATTCGCTCTAGATGCGCATCAAGGCCAGGTGCGCAAATCCGGCGACCCGTATTTAGACCACCCTTTGCAGACAGCTATTACGCTGGCTGACCTTCAGCTTGATGCCGCTACTCTGGCAGCAGCTTTGCTCCACGATGTGCCTGAAGACTGCGGGATACCCTTGAGCAAAATTGAGACTGAGTTTGGCTCTGAAGTGAGCAAGCTCGTGGACGGGACCACCAAATTAAGCAAACTATCGTGGCGGAGGGGCGAAGCCGACAAGCGTGAATCCCAAGCTCAGAACCTGCGGAAGATGCTGATTGCCATAGCAGAGGACTTGAGGGTAGTCTTCATAAAGCTGGCCGACAGGCTGCACAACATGTATACTCTCGGAGCGCTATCCACAGAGAAACGGCGCGGCATAGCACAGGAGACGCTAGAGATATACGCGCCCCTCGCCCACCGTTTGGGCATCTGGGAACTGAAGTGGCAACTAGAGGACCTAGCCTTCCGTTACCTAGAGCCACGACAATATCACAAAATCGCTCGCCTGGTTGCTACCCGTCGGGGAGAACGGGAGGCATTTATAGCCGACATAACGCGGACGCTGAGAGAAGAACTGCACAAAGTAGGTCTTAAGGCGGAAATCGCCGGTAGGCCGAAGCATATATACAGCATATACAACAAGATGAACCGATACATGGCACAAGGCCGAGACTTCGACGACATTCACGACTTGCTGGCCGTCCGCGTACTGGTGGATACGGTTCCGGACTGCTACAAAGCCCTGGGGGGCATCCATAATCTGTGGCATCCTCTTCCTGAGGAGTTCAACGACTTCATTGCTAACCCTAGAGATAACGAGTATCAGTCGCTGCACACCACTGTGTTATGCCAAGGTACAACCCCACTGGAAATACAGATTCGCACATACGACATGCACCGCATCGCTGATTATGGAGTGGCAGCCCACTGGCGCTATAAAGAGGGCACCAAGCAGGATCTCCAGTTTGAGGACAAGATAGCCTGGCTGCGGCAGCTCATCGAGTGGCAGAGCGAGCTTGGCAGTGAGGAGTTCCTTGAATCACTCAAGACGGATGTCTTTATCGACCAGGTGTTTGTTTACACACCCCAAGGCGAGATAAAAGCCCTGCCCAAGGGCGCCACGCCCCTGGACTTCGCCTACCAAATCCACACCGAACTGGGACATCGTTGCATCGGTGCCAAAGTGAATGGCAAGCTCGTGCCCCTGAACTACCAGCTCAAGAATAGCGATATCGTGGAAATCAGGGCGACTAAGACCACCAGGGGGCCCAGCCTAGATTGGCTCAATCCCGACCTAGGCTACGTGAAGACCTCCCACGGCCGCGAGAAAGTCCGGCAGTGGTTCAAGAGACAAGAGCGAGACCAGAACATAGAACGCGGTAGAGAGACTCTCGACCGGGAGCTCAAGCGACTGGGCATAAGCCTGGCCAATTCTGAAGAGACAGCACGCCTCTTCGACTACGAAAGCTTCGATGACTTTCTGGCTACCATTGGCTATGGCGGTATCACTCCTCATCAATTGGCCGTCAAGCTGGCTGGCGAGCCAGAACCATCCCCAGCCACACCTACAACTCTGCCCGCTGAGAAGACCACCACCGCGGGGATTCAGGTTCTAGGTGTCGGCGACTTGCTCACTCGCCTGGCCCCTTGTTGCCATCCACTGCCTGGCGACAACATTATCGGCTATATTACTCGCAGCCAGGGGATTACCGTGCATCGCCGCGACTGTGTAAACGTTAGGAAGGCGCAGGAGAAAGAGCGGCTCATCGAAGTAAGCTGGGGAGAAACACAGGAGGTCCACCCAGTCAATGTTCAGATCGATGCCTGGGACAGAGTCGGCTTACTTCGGGACATAACGACTGTTGTCGCCGAGGCAAAGGTGAACATAGCCGGTATAAGCACGACGTACCACAACGATGTCGTGTCAGTATTTGCTACTCTTGAAATAACAAATATGGCCCAGTTAACTCAAGTGCTATCCAGGATCCAGGGCGTGCGCAGCGTCTTGAGCGCAATCAGAACGAGCCAAGCACAAGCCAGTTTCACTTCGTAAGAAGGACCCACTATGAAAGGATGAGGAGACATTATGAAGAAGAGAAGGAGTTCTGGCTGTCATTTCAGGGAGAGAGAACTGGCAAATTCAGAGCTGACCTTGTTATTGAAGATGAAGTAATTGTAGAATTGAAACGATAATAGACGGAAGGAGGCAGGATTGCCCAGAAGCAAATCAGCACAGAAATCCGCACGGGTAGCGGAAAGAAAACGACTCCGCAACAAGTCCATTAGAAGTGCTGCCAAGACCAGCGTGACACAGGTGGAGAAGCTTATTCTCGCCAGCGAACTCGAAGCGGCACAGCGCGCAGTTGTGGCTGCCACGAGTGCTCTTGACAAAGCCGCCAAAAAGGGAATCATTCACCCGAATACAGCCGCCAGACGTAAGTCACGCTTGAGCAAGAAACTTAGTCGAGCTGTCATGTCTGGCGCCGTCGATACACCGACGACGGATGCTGAGCCTGCTGAGGAATAACCAAGGGTACCAACATCTTGCCCGAGTTGTTTTGATCAAGGACGTGAGCAACGCCAGGAACCGGGACCGACGAACACTGCGATGCAACGTGTGCACACAAGCCCAGACAAGGGTGGACGTTCAAGGCAACATCACAACCGTGACTCGTCGGTCAACCTGAGGAAACCTGTTGATTTGACTTTCAGCACTGGATTGGTGTAGAAATAGGCAGATGCTCATTTCTCAGTTTCAGGCTGTCGGCGGTGACCTGTGTGTCCGAGGGCTGGTTTCCTCTCACAGTGGCAATCTCAGCATGAGATTGGGAGAGCGCCTGTTCATCACCCATCGAAACAGCATGCTGGGTCACCTTGCGGAACAGGACTTGGTAGAAACCGGAGTCAACAGGAATGACCGGTCCACACCTCTGGCCTCAACGGAACTGGCTGTTCACCGCTGCGTCTATAAGCACACCTGCGCATCGGCGGTAGTCCACGCTCACCCCGCATATGCAGTCGCTCTGTCTTTTTCCGAGCGAGAAATCGTCCCCTGCGATGTCGAGGGGAATCTGTTACTGGCGAGGGTGCCGGTTCTTGGCTGGGGAATGACAGTGAAGCCCGGAGAACTCGCCGAGGAGATAGCCGAAGCACTCAAGGAGAATAAAATTGTCTTGGTGCGTGGTCATGGCACTTTTGCCGCAGGCCAGTTGCTCGAGGAAGCTTATCACTACACCACAACCCTAGAAGAAAGCTGCCGTCTGCTGTATCTACTCAAGGCTCTGCGAGTAGACCTCCGTTAGCCTTCCTGAGCAAACCGGCAGTGGCTGTTGGGAATACACCGCAGGTTAGCCAGCGAACGCCAGACTTGCTTGCCCAACTTGGGCCATTCGCAAGGCTAACCGCGCTCAGCCTTTACCGTTTTGGCATAGGCTGGCGTGCACCAGTCAAGATACTTGGGGTTCTTACCCTTTATCACTTCAAAATAGCGCCGCTGCAGTTCCTTGGTCAGCTTACCTATTTTCCCATTGCCTACTGGACGCTCGTCGACTTCAACAATCGGGCTGACATGAGCGGCAGTGCCGGTAAAAAACGCCTCGTCGGCGGTGTAGAGTTCGCTACGGTCAATCTGTCTCTCCACAGTTGACATGCCCAGTTCCTTTTGAGCCAGTTGCATAACCGTATCTCTGGTAATGCCCATAAGGATATTGTCGGAGCTTGGGGGTGTTGCCAGCTTGCCTTCCAAGACAAGGAAGATATTCTCGCCGCTCCCTTCCGAAACATGACCATCATGCGTCAGCAGAATAGCCTCATCGAAACCTCGGTTATTGGCCTCCGTCTTGGCCAGAGCGCTGTTCACATAAATACCGGTGATCTTGCCTCGCGCCGGAATCATGCTGTCATCAATGCGCCGCCAGGAAGAGGTACAGCAGCGAACCCCCTTCTCAACATCAAGGTAGTCTGGTAGAGTGGCAACGATGATAAGGAAGTCATCCTCCAGATCATGGAGCTTAACTCCAATCTGCTCAGAGCTTTTGTAGGCCAGCGGACGGATGTAAACGTTTTCGCGGTAACCGCTCGTTTCCACCAGCTCAACTGTCAATTTGCACAGCTCATCACCTGAATAAGGAAGGTCTATTTTCAGAATTCGGCAGCCTTTGTGCATACGTTCGTAATGGTCCTTGACACGGAACAGCAGCATTTGCTGCTGCTCGTCATTCCACTGGCCTCGAATGCCATCAAAACAGGCAGTGCCATAATGCAGAGCATGGGTGAGAATCCCAATCTTGGCTTCGGCAAGGGGCATAAATTGCTTGTGGAAAAAAGCATACGGAGGCATGGCTAACTCTCCTTTTCTTCGAGTTTCGACTGAAAACTGCGGTCAATTATAGCTTCCGCCTGCGACAAAGACAAGCGTTGTGGAAAAACGACGGTGCTTGGAGAATTCAGTTATCTTTCCCTCTGTCGAATATATCTGTAAGGGCCAAGGTGCGACCACTTTGGATGGAAGCGAAACCATATTTTTTTCGGATACGGTCGATCGCCTTATCTAGCAGTTCCGACCTTTGTCGCGGCGGGTCAAGAAGATAGAGTTGCTTGCCACCATGGGTCAAATTCGACACCCCGACCCCGAGCAGGCGCACCGCCTTCCGCTTCACAGACAAAGCTCGGTCAAGCAGCCCAACGGCTGTTGCAAAGATGGTCGCATCCGCGTCAGTAGCTTCTTTTGAACCGAGCTGACGGGTAATAGTCTCAAAGTCGGCATATCTCACTTTCAGGGTTATGTTTCTGGCTTCCTTGTTGTGTCGCCGCAGCTCAGCACCGACTCGCTCGCAGAGATAGTACAGGGTAGCCTGAAGAAAGCGACGATCTGAGGTATCTTGGTCAAAAGTGGTCTCTCGGCTGATGGA
The DNA here is from genome assembly GCA_964616785.1 of uncultured Dehalococcoidales bacterium. Classification (GTDB taxonomy): domain Bacteria; phylum Chloroflexota; class Dehalococcoidia; order GIF9; family UBA5629; genus JAUVVE01. The sequence continues at coordinate 2,899 of CAZTRR010000031.1, read as the reverse complement.
TTTGGCCTCGCCCGGCGCCTTCACTTCGCGGTTGTCTACGGCATTAGCATAACGGTGAATCGCCACACCCGCAGCACCGAAGCGGCTTCTAACCAACTCAGGCGTCAAAGCTGCCAGTTGACCGATGGTGGTTATGCCCATCGCCTTCAGTGCCCGCTCGGTTTTGTTGCCAACGCCGGGCAATCTGATCACAGGCAGAGGCGCCAAAAAGCCTTTTTCCTGCCCTGGAGCCACTTCAACCAGGCCGTCGGGCTTACCCAGGTCGGAAGCGATTTTGGCCACCACCTTGCAGCCAGCCACGCCCACTGAAGCAGTCAAGTCGAGTTCCCCCCTGACACGCTCTTTTACGCTTAGCGCCAGCTGGTGAGGTGACCCGTACGCCTCACAGCCGGTCCCATCGAGATAAGCTTCATCAAGCCCAACCGGTTCCAAGCAAGGAGAGTAATCGGCCAGGATGGTCATGAATCTGGCGGAAACATCTCGGTACAGGGAAAAGCTACCTTGGAGGAAAACAGCTTGAGGGCAAAACCGATAGGCCTCGGCTAGAGGCATGCCAGCCCGAATACCAAAGGCACGTGCTTCGTAGGAAGCGGAAGCTACCACGCCGCGGCGATCAGGCCGACCTCCGACGACAACTGGCTTGCCATAAAGCTCCGGGGCAAGCGCCTGCTCCGCAGAGACAAAGAAGGCGTCCAGGTCAATGTGAAGAATGCAGCGAATCATGCTTCAAGAGCGATTATAGACGACACGTAGAAAGCCGACAAGGGGAACCTGAGTACGGAGGTCGTTTACTGACTCCGTTTTGCGGTTAATATCTAATGTCAGACCGTATGAAAACTCGAACTCAGAACAATTCTCTGCCACATTTGGAGCAAGAGCCGTGCATACTCGCCATGGATTCCCCACATTGTGCCCGGGGAACGCTACTTCCGGGCCCGCCTTCCCACTTCGGATGACTCACGCTTAGTTCTCGGACAGCCTCTACAAGGTGGCACTACAGCGGTTGGCATGAGTGAGAGCGTTGGTTGACGTGAAGTTCCACCCTCACGCTACCCTCTCCCGTCAAGGTAGGGGCGTGCAAAATGTTACGTAAGCATCCTGTACGCCTTCTAGCTCCCCGGAAAGCATTAGCTAACTGTCGCTTAGCAAGCTGTACTCATATGGGGGTACAGGTTGCTTAAATCACATCCCCGATTACGTAGGTTTGTCAGGTGGCTGTCCATCATCCTATGTGCTATTAGTTTACTTGTATTCGCCTATGGATTGTGCTGTCTTGTTCTACGGTATCCATATATTATTACTCCAATAGCTTTGGCTGGGGCTGTATTATTTTCGGTTTTGGCTTTTCGAAGCAAGCCAAGAAAAGAATCCTGCAAGCAAACCACCTCCTATTACCACCAACCAAATACATGTTTCATCGCATTCAAGAAACTCAAACAATTTCTTTCCAACATCATATCCAAATGGGCTCCCAAAAATATTCAAGATGCCAAGAAACATGGCCAAAACACAGATGGTAGCAATGACAATAAAGAAACCTCGCATGACACACCTCCAAGGGGGGAATCATGACTATTATAAAACTTCCCCAAGTAGTGTCAATAGTCGGCAAAAGTGGCTTGTTGTGTGATAGAATTCACATATGCAGAACTATAGGAATACATTGCGGAAGGTCGTGCGCTACACTTGGTATTTGCTTGTTGGTGTTCCTGCACTATATGCGGTTATTAAGTCAGTTTGTGTAATAGCGGGTATTAAGATGGCTGATGTTAACATATGGCAATACAGTTCTTATATTTATCTAGTTGCAGTTGGGCTTGGTCTTTTGTTGTTGTTAACTCTCTATATCTGGGGACGAATAGGAAAAGGCAAGGAAAAAGCTACTACAATAGAGAAACAACCTATAAATACTGTGGGGAATAAGCAAGTATCAATCAATGTAAATGTAAACTCAGGTGATTTTACGAATGCCAATATGGACACTGAACGAGTGGATAAGGTTTTCACTAATTTGGCTAATATGATTAGAGGTGATAACCATGCCGAAAAGCCACCAACCACAAAAACCAGGGCAAAAGAGACAAAGAGTAAAAAGTGAACATGTTGCCAGAACACCCAAAAGGTCGAGGGAAGCTATAGACTACGGAGTTACCAAATCTCAGTTTTATATGAGATTCTCGATAAGGCATCACAACCGGTTGAAGAACCTAAAGAAAAGACCGATGGCAATAATGGGAGCTAATAGTACCGTAGAAGATGGGAGAGGTATTCTATGGGTGAATTAATTAAGCTGATTGCTTGGCCAGTTTGTGTATTAATCATAGTAATCGTATTGGCTATAATATTCAGGAAACCTATAGCAAACAAAATCGGTGATGTCATTTCTGTTGAAGGCGAGGGTAGTAAATGGAAAGTCAGAATGAATATTGATAGGGATAAACTTGCCAAGAAGGTTACAGTACCCTCCAAACCATCACCACAAATTATTCAACCTAAAGGTATCCCAAGTGCAGAAGCATTCGGCAGAGCAACTATCTCTACTGAGAAACCCAAATTAAGCGAAGATGAGATTGAACAAAGTAGACAGAGGGCACAGCAAAGGCTTGATGAAGATACTAAAAAGGCTGGCCATCAACGCGGGAAACTATATCAGCTTACTAACAAGTCATATGGCATTGCTTGGGAAGTAAATGTCAGCGATGTAATCGTCATTAAAGACGATGCTAAATCTGGTCAAGGAAAAGCTAAAGGGGTTGAACTTTCGCCCAACCCCTCTCGCCGGCCAGATTAAAACCTAGCCCACTTATATATAATTCTAACGCAATCCATATCTAAAGTCAATAGGTAGTCTCTTCCAATACAAGATGAGCCTGGAGGGAATATCGATTTCTAGCACAAG
>CAZTRR010000030.1:0-19962 GCA_964616785.1 uncultured Dehalococcoidales bacterium | reverse complement strand
AAGGAGGAGACATATCAACAGACTTGAGTCTTCATGGATATCAACCGTACACAGGAGGTCTATGAAATGAGAACAAAACTAATAGCAATTGTGTTGGGGGTGGTGATATTGTTTGTCGGAGCCTGTGGGCCAGCCCAAGATACTGGAGCGCCAGGCCAAGGGAAGGTTTTGGAGCTTAGCAGAGAGGCCTTAGAAGGCGGAACTGTTGTAACGGTTCCGCCAGGAGAAGTGCGAATTGTACTTGTATGCGTACCGAGATATCAGCGCGTGACTGGTGTGCACTGGCAGTCGGAGGGGAACGCAGAAATAGAGTCCTGGATAGAGGATGCTAAGGAAAAGAGGATAGACGAATCTGGAAGAACATCCAGCCACGATTTTGTTACTGATGTTGGACTTCGTGAAGGACAGTACTACATTTTTCTAAGCAATGAGTTTGACTCAACCAGCGCCAAAAAGATCTCGCTTCAAGTTGATTGGTACGGCAAGTACCTTGGAAAGTAACCCTTCAGGGACTTCTTCTACCTGTTCATGAAGTAACGAGCATCATGACAATAGGAAACGGATAGAAAACCCTCCGGCGGAACATGGCATATTAGCACATTCGAGAATTCATTTACCGCAGCTAAATGAAAGGACTTGAGAATGAACATCTTATTCTGTTGTCACGGTTTCCCAGATGCTTTGGAGGCCTTAAAGAGGCATGTCTCCAGTCAGCACACGTTAACGGTGAAGGATAGTTCACGGCCTCTCGAAGAACAGACTTCAGACACAGAGGTGCTAACCTGTCTAGGCTTTCCTGACAAAATAACGCGAAAAACAGTTGAATGTGCCCCCAGATTGAAACTGATACATCAGTTTGGAGTGGGCCTTGAGGCTGTTGATATCGAAGCAGCTAGCGAGCGTGGCATCTATGTTGCAAACACACCGGGTGTTAATGCTGTGGCTGTCGCCGAGCATACTTTTCTTTTGATGTTTTCTCTTGTGAGGAACCTGCCAGCCGCCATTGACGCTCTTAGAAGTGGGAAATGGGGACAGCCCATTGGCGGAGAACTCTATAACAAGACCCTTGGCATCATAGGTCTGGGGAAAATTGGTGTTGAAGTCGCTAGACGAGCTTCTGCCTTTGGCATGAAAGTCCTAGCCTACGATCTGTACATTCCGGAGAGCGTATTCACTGAAGTGGGGGCCAAGCAAGTTGGCTTGGAATCATTACTTCGTGAATCGGACATTGTCTCGCTGCACGCACCGGTGACGGACGAAACCAGGGGCATGATTGGCAAGAAACAGCTTGAGTTGATGAAAAAGACAGCCTACCTTATCAACACAGGTCGAGGACCACTAATAGATAAGGACGCGCTGTACTGGGCTCTAACAAGCGGTGAGATCAGGGCCGCCGGTTCAGATGTTTTCTGGGTTGAACCGCCAGACCCCGCCGACCCCATTCTTAAGTTAGAAAACTTGGTTCAAACGCCTCATATAGCCGGAGTGACTTACGAAGCGTATGACACTATAGCAAGAACCATCATTCAAAACACAGATCGGGTGGCAAGAGGACTGCGCCCTGAGCCTTGTGTTAATGCATCTCAAATACCTTGAGAAGAATGGGGCTATCACTGAGGCGGTGACCAAGACGGGCAGACAAAGAAAGCAGAGATTGAGAGACGGACTTCCAGAATCCCTTCCCTCGCCGAACAGAGCAGACCCGGCTTGAAGGGCCTGCCGAAGCCGGTGCAGTGACAGGCCGAGCTGCTGCAACTGCTAGGCGCAGTGCGAGTGACGCCGGAATCTGCAGCCTGCCACCATACGAGAGAAAACCATTGTGGCACCAAGAGACAAGGTGAAATAGACCTGCAATGGTGCCAATAATACTCCCGTGCCAGACTATCAACACAGGCATTGACACTACCAGAGACTCTCCTTCTCATCTTGGTTAACCAAAAGACCGAGCCAGCGCTGTGTTAAGAAAAGTCAAACTGGACGAGGCCGTAGGGATGGTCTTGGGCCACGACGTAACCAAGGTTGTCCCGGGCGAATTCAAGGGTCCTGCATTCCGAAGGGGGCACGTAATTAAGCAGGAAGATATCCCCGAGCTACTCAGTATTGGTAAGGAACATGTATATATTGTGGAATTAGCAGAGGGAGAAGTCCACGAAGAGGAAGCCGCCTTGCGGATAGCTAGGGCTGTGTCTACTCCACGTACGGAGCTAACCAAGGTGAAAGAGGGAAGAATAAACATGAAGGCAAGCGTTCGAGGCTTGCTAAAGATAAACACGTCCTTGCTGAAGGAGATCAATTCCGTCGGGGAAGTCATAGTCGCCACCTTACATAACAACACCGTTTGTCACAAGGGAATGGAAGTAGCAGCGACAAGGATTATCCCGCTATTCATTACTGAGGCCGAAGTGAGTGAAATTGAACAGATTTGCCACAGTAAAGGCAAAGTAGTAGAGGTGATCCCCATTAACAAAAAGAGAATCGGAGTGGTGATTACCGGGAGCGAGGTGTTCAAGGGACGAATCAAGGACAAATTTGGGGGAACCATTAAGAGAAAGGTTGAGGCATTAGGGTCAGTCATCAATCACCAAGTTATAGTGCCTGACAATGCGGATTTGATTGCGCAGGCTATTGCTGAGATGAGAACCAAAGGCTGTGAAGTTGTAGTTGTCTGCGGAGGGTTATCCGTAGACCCAGACGATGTTACGGTTGAAGGAGTCGAGAAGACAGGGGCCGAAATAGTCTCCTACGGGGCTCCTGTTCTTCCTGGGGCTATGTTTCTTTATGCTGCGTGGGATGGTATTCCGATAGTTGGAGCACCAGCCTGTGTAATCTATAATCCTGCTACCATTCTCGACCTCGTCCTGCCGAGAATCATAGCCGGAGAAGAAATCTCCCGAGAAGACATCGTTGACCTTGGACATGGTGGATTGTGCCTCAACTGCGATGAGTGCTCCTTTCCCGCTTGCCCTTTTGGGAAATGAATATGCTGCCGAAACCTTACCACTCATACGGTCAGCCTGAAAAGGTCGTTTAGCAGAAGAGGGACTCTGTGCTTTTCCTTTTAGGAGAGCTTGTTCTCCCTTCAATTGTTAAACAGATAGTCGCACTGCCATCATTGGCAGAATCGTCAGCCTAATAATAACACCCTCTGGAATCATTGACGCAGTAGGAAATGAGGCGAAATAAGCCCGCAATGATATCAGCAATACTGCTAGCCGCCGGTCAGTCAAAGCGCATGGGTGAGCCAAAGCAACTAATGCCCTTTCAACAGAGTACTATCGTGGAACAGGCCATTGACAATCTACTAGGTTCAGCAGTAAATGAGGTCATTGTGGTGGTGGGATATAGGGCTGAAGATGTGATAAAGGCCATAGCCGCTAAACCGATTCAGTTGGCGGTGAATCCAGATTACGAGCACGGGATGAGTACATCTATAATAGCTGGGCTGAAGCGGCTTCACAGCGAAGTCGAAGCAGTCATGCTTGCCCTTGGTGACCAACCGCTGGTGAATAGCCAGACCATCAACAGATTGATAGACGAATTTCGTGACCATGACGAAGGGATCGCCATCCCAACCTACCAGGGCAGGAGAGGACACCCGATCATCTTTGCTATCAAGTATAAAGAGCAACTGCTAAAGCTGAAGGGCGATGTAGGGGGTAGGCAAATAATCAAAGACCATCCCAACGATGTCCTTGAGGTAGCTGTTAACGCTGAAAGCGTTATCGCCGATTTTGACACTAGAAGTGATTATCAGTCCCGCCTCGGCTAAGCCGAGTTTTCAGCCACCTTTCTGGCGTGATCAAAGTCAGCCGGTAGCCAGGTTCTGAGTTCGATCGAATAGTAAGGTACTCCCTTCAGTGGTGCAAGTAAGCCAAGCATAGTCTCTCCAACACTTATCACCCTAGCCCCTTATCCAGATTCTTGACCGCACGGTTCATTATTGAGCCGTGAAGAGTTGACAAGAGCGTCATATCGTGTGTAATATAGCGCTTGTCCTGTTGGCAGGACAAGGTACAAGTGGCCGAAACCAAGATAACAAGGTTCAAAGTCAAAAAGCCCTCACGGCTTTCTCGGCATCCACAGCCAGGTTGCACGGTAAGAGGCAGAATATGGGTGGAGAAGGACGGTGAGTTGTATATGGGATGGGGGAGAGCAATGCTTCTGGAACGCATTGACAAGTTCGGCTCAATAGCAGCTGCAGCTCGGTCGATGAGATTGGGCTACCGTAATGCCTGGCTCTGGATAGAAGCGGTGAACCGCCTAGCGTCAACCCCTTTGGTTGAGAAAAGCGCTGGTGGCGTTGCGGGAGGACACGCAAGATTGACAGAGGAGGGACGAGAAGCTCTGCGTCAGTACCGAGAGTTGCGTGCCAGATTGGAGGAATTCCTAAAGCAGATCGGATGATTGTTGATGGCCCAGCAAATAAGAATCAAGACTTTGGCTTGGATGTGACTGAGAAAGAGATTCATCAGACGCAGCTGGTCAAACTAGGAGAGGGCATGCGGACGAAGGAGTTGCAGGTATTACTAATCGTAGTAGGATTGCTGGTTCTCACACCTGTTGGCGGATGTGCTGAGGATCATGAAGCACCCATTAGGATGGCGGTCGAGTTCAATGACCACGCTGCCAGCGCCTATGTTGCCCAGGATAAGGGCTGGTTCGAGGAAGAGGGGCTGGAGCTCACTACCTTCGAAAGTTATGTAACCGGCATGGCCCTAGCTGCCGCATTAACTAGAGGCGATATTGAAGTTGCCTACATGTGCCTGGTGCCAGCCATAAATGTCTATGCCAACGGTGGGGTGCCGATAAGGATTGTTGCCGGAACTCATAAGTATGGTTATGGATTGGTCGTGAACCCTGACAAGATAAGAGCCATTAAGGATTTGGAAAAACCCGACATTCGCATTGGATGTGTCAGAGAAGGTGGCACTGTAGATCTGATCCTTCACAAGACAATGGACAAGTATCGTCTTGAAGAAGGTAAAGTGTTGCATAATATTCAGCGGATGAACCCGTCAAAACAGGTCGTGTCTATTGAGATGGGGCAATTGGATGCTGCCTTTCTCCCTGAACACTGGACTACCATGGCTGATGAATTTGGTTTTGACATGCTTGTTCAAAGCCAGGACGTCTGGCCCGGGATGCAGGGAAGCGTGTTGGTGGTTCGGGAGGACTTGGTAAATAATCGTCCTGAGGTTCTAGCAAAGCTGGTGAAGGTGACTCAAAAGGCAACGGATTGGATAAACAAGCACCCTGACGAGGCAGCGGAAGTGGTGGCCAGGCGGCTCAAAGTCGCTGGTGGGGAGGTTTTACCTATAGAGGTAGCTGAGACAACCGCCAAGCTGGAAGTTACCTCGAGACTCATGTCACGCTCCATGTGTAATCTAGAATACACCACGAGTATTGATCTTAAGGCAGTTCAGGATACCATAGATTATCTGGTGGAACTGGGTTATATAAAGGAGAGCTTCAGTGCAGACGATATCCTTGATCTGCGGTATCTCAAATGAGTAGGCTCAAGAAACTCAAGCCCGGGTGGGGAGCACTACCTATAGCCATATTCCTGGCTACATGGGAGATAGTTGCTCGACTGAACTTAATCCCAGGTCAGTTCTTCTTTCCTCCATTCTCCGCCGTGGTACTGGAGTTCTATTACCTGACAGCTAACGGAGTGCTGGGTGAGAACTTCCTGAGCAGCCTGACCCGGGTCCTCATTGGCTTCTGTGCTGGGTCTATAGCTGGTATAGTGATGGGAATTGTGATGGGGTGGCGGGATGGCATAAATAAGGCACTGAACCCCATAATCAGCCTGCTCTATCCCATCCCCGCCCTCGGCTGGCTGCCGCTACTCATGCTGTGGATAGGAATAAACGAGATGCTGCCGATTGCCATAATATTCATCTGTTCCTTCTTCCCTGTCCTCTACAATACAGTCACCGGCATCAGAAATGTGGATCAAGATTATATCCACGCAGCAAGAACACTGGGAGCATCTGATTCTAGAATTCTAGCTACAGTGGTTATGCCTCTAGCCCTACCCAATATTTTCACAGGGTTGCGGTTGGAAGCTGGAATGGCGTGGAGGGTGATAATAGCTGCCGAGATGGTAGCCATACCCACCGGGATTGGTGCTTTGCTGATGAAGGCTGAAAGCCTAATCCGCATAGACATCATCATCGTCTGTCTGGTAGTTTTGGCTGTGATGTGTCTTGCTTTTGAGAAGTTCTTTGAGTACTTGGAAGACAAGATGACTGCGAAGTGGAGATGACATGCCGTCTATCACCCTCAAGAACATAAGCAAATATGTTTGCCAGGATGTGAATCTCGAGGTACTTGATAAAGAACTGCTGGTATTGCTAGGGCCAAATGGCGCTGGGAAAACCACCTTGGTCAATATTATCGCTGGATTAACTGATTACGGGGGCTCGGTTTTCTTGGACGGTGTGCCAGTGGATAAGCTACCGGCCAACAAGAGAGGTGTAGGTTACTTGTTTCAGGATTTGGCCCTGTTTCCCCACCTTGATGTAGCCGCCAATATGGCCTATGGCTTAATGTCCCAGCAGCAACCGCGAGACCGGGTGGAGGCTAGAGTAAATGAACTACTACAAATGATGAAGATAAAGCACCTCTCATCACGTTACCCTAAGGACCTGAGTGGTGGTGAAAAACAAAGGGTGGCCCTAGCCAGAGCTCTGGCCCTTTCTCCGAAGGTATTGCTTCTCGACGAACCGTTATCCAGCCTTGACGTGCAAACCGCCAAGTACTTAAGAACTGAGTTAAGGCAGGTTCAACGGAAGCTGGGGATCACAACTGTCTACGTAACCCACGACCTCCAGGAGGCTGAGGAAATGGCGGATAGAATAGCCGTCCTCCAGAATGGCCATCTGGAACAGGTAAGTAAGCCGGAAGAGGTGTTCTTCTATCCCAAGAATGAAAAGGTCTCTGATTTTATTGGGGCACCAAATATTTTGGACTGCGACTACTGCCGCAGTCTGGGAAAGGGGGTCATGGAGGTTGGTTGTGGTGGCCTACCGATAATTGTTCCCCATGATGGAAATTCAGTTCAGAGAATCGCACTCTTTCCCCACGATATATACATATCTGAAACTAAACCACCGGGACCGGAGGTGAACCGGGTTAAGGGGACTATCATCAGCATTACGCATGCTGACGCCACGGTTAGAATTCGCCTCAAGGTGGGATCGACCAGCCTGCTGGCTGAGATGCCCCACCATATGTTTGGAGACATGAATCTAGCGGTGGGCAAAGAGGTTTTCTTGATACTAAAACTGAGAAGGATAAGGGTTTATGAAAACAAAGACCTATGACATTCTCAAGGAGGAGTTCATCAGAATCGCGAAAAATAGCGCCCTCGAGGCGGAGGGGGTGGTAATTCAAGCCGCCGTGCTCTCCCCAGAGGAGGCTATAGGCAACCCGGAGGACAGGGACTACCCGCTGATAGTGGGAAAGGAACGCCTGATGCAGGCTGAATTCAGGAACTCTCTCGGTCAAGCATTCACCGATATGTATGGCGACTTCAGCGGTAAGCTATCCGATATCATAGCCATGGAGTTAACCAATAACTTCCGGAGAGCCGTATTCATCTCCAGCCTTAATGCCGTGATGAGATATCTGGGGCTAATAACCAAGACAGCGCATTGCAAGAACAATGAACCCAGGCAGTGTGGCAACGAGCTAGCAAAGCATATAGAAGAAAACTATGGCCATCCCAAGGTAGCTATGGTTGGTTTTCAACCCAGGATGGTTGAGGCGTTATCCAAAAGGTTTGAGCTAAGGGTAACTGATATGGACCAAGCCAATATCGGCACCGAGAAATTCGGGGGCACAATTCATAGTCCGCAGAGGACACGAGAGCACCTTGAATGGTGTGATGTCGCCGTGGTAACTGGCACTACCATAGTGAATAATACCGTTGGCCAGTTTACGATATCTAAGCCAGTGGTCTATTATGGTATTACCATATCAGGGGCGGCCAAACTGCTCGGCCTAAACCATTTCTGCTACTTTGGCCACTAGGAGGACACGAGTGAACATTCTTGACGATCTGATTTCTAGCTTGAGCGGAGACAGTGTGGTGCGTGAAGTGCATACTTGTGTCTTCTGGACCGCGGTAGTAAGCAAGAATTGCGGACTGGCGTCTACCTTTCGGGAAGGGCATCCACATCACGGAATGGTGAGAGGAGTGGGAGACTTGAGAGGTAAGTTGGCATTAGAGCTAGCTGAGTATGCCAAATCAGACAATCTTCTGGAGGCGTCTATCGGAATGGCGACCATAAACTCACTAATTGAGATCGATGAGACCAAATGTGTTGCCGAAAATGCCGTGGACGTCTTGGCAGCGAAAGGAGAGGGTAAGAATATCGCCGTAGTAGGTCACTTCCCCTGGATTCCAAAACTGGAGAAAGTGGCCAGGAAACTCTGGGTCCTGGAACAAAGACCTCAAGCGGGCGATCTACCCGCCGAAGCTGCCGAAGACATACTCCCTCAGGCTGACGTGGTTGCCGTTACCGGGACTTCACTGATAAACCACACCGCAGAGAAGCTGCTGGACTTAGCTAAAGGCAGCTTCATTGTTATGGTAGGACCGACGAGCCCTCTATCACCGGTCCTGTTCGACTGGGGCGTGGATGTTATCAGCGGGACAAAGGTGGTGCAACCAGAGAAAGCGATCCGCTCCATCAGCGAGGGTGCCATTTTCCCGCAAGTGCAGGGAATAAAACTACTGAACATGGTTAATCGGAGATGAGCAAGGGACTAACCGAATTGATAGTCTTGATTAAGGGTGGAGGGGAGGTAGCCAGCGGCGTAGCTCACAGATTGTTTCGCGCCCAATTCAAGGTTTGCCTGACTGAGATACCTCATCCTCAGGCAGTTAGCCGGGGAGTCGCTTTTTCCGAAGCTGTATATGATGGCGAAAAAGAAGTTGAGGGGGTCGCAGCGGAACTGGTGCAGTCTGCAGGTGAGATACCTCAGATCTGGGGAAAGAACAGGTTGCCAATCATGGTTGACCCAGAGACAACGCTTAAGGATACCCTCCACCCCGACATACTGGTTGACGCTATAATGGCCAAAAGAAACCTGGGGACAAGGCTTACCGATGCTCCTTTGGTAATTGGTCTGGGTCCTGGCTTCTATGCAGGCAGAGACGTCCACCTAGTAGTGGAGACCAACAATAGCGAAAACCTGGGCAGAGTAATCTTTGACGGAGAAACAGAACAGAATACGGGGGTTCCCATTAGCATCGGCGGGTTGACCTCTGATAGGGTGCTACATTCACCCGAAGACGGTCTATTTCTGACCACGAAAGAAATAGGAGGCCTCGTCAGCGCCGGTGAAGTGGTTGCCTCAGTAGGAAGGCAAGCGGTTAAGGCAGAGATCGGTGGCGTGGTTAGAGCGCTGCTCAAAAGCGGGATACAAGTAGAAAAAGGAACCAAGCTGGCTGAAATAGACCCAGTCGCAGATAAGGAGACGTGCTACCGTATCAGAGCCAGGGTGAGAGCAATATCCGGCGGAGTCCTGGAAGCAATACTAGTACGGCTTAATGCTTAGTTATGTTACTCAGGGAAGCTTTGGCTATTGGGCCTGGTGAAGTTATAAGCCTGGTTGGTGGCGGGGGTAAGACAACCCTTATGTTCGCCTTGGCTCGGGAACTAGCTTCAAATGGTGATTGCGTCGTTACTACTACAACTACCAAAATCTTTGGGCCGTCACCTGCTGAAACGCCGCTTCTTCTCTTGGAAACGGATGAGGAGGAGTTGATGAGCTTGCTTCTAGACAATGCAGACCAGTATAGGCATATTACTCTAGCTAGTGAGAGGCTGGCCTCAGGGAAACTGAATGGAATCAGCCCAGAGTCGATAGTCAAGTTAGCCGAACTGAACCAGGTGGCTTACATCATCGTGGAGGCCGACGGAGCAGCTCACAAGTCCTTGAAGGCGCCAAATGCAACCGAGCCAGTAATCCCATTCAACACGTCTCTAGTCATACCGATAGTGGGGGTCGACGCCGTTGGTTGCCGACTGACTGAAGAAGATGTGTTCAGACCCGAAATCGTCTCCAAGTTGCTTGGGTTGCCGTTAGGCGAGGTTATCTCACCAAAGGCTATTGCTTTTCTCATAACTCATGACCAGGGTATAATCAAGGGAAGTCCTGACCAAGCCAGAATCGTCCCTTTCATCAACAAGGTTGACCTGGACGAAGGTTTATCAAAAGGAAGGGACTTGGCTGCCAAGATTCTGGCAATGAGACACCCTCAGATCGAGCAGGTCGTATTGGGACAAGCTCAATCTACGGAGCCCGTGATAGAGGTTATCCCACGTGAGGTAAGATGACGGACATTTACCAGGAAATAGTGAAGATTACGGCCAGGGGAGAAGCAGCAGCACTGGTCACCATAGTGTCATCTGCTGGCTCAACACCTAGAGGAGAGGGAACCAAGATGCTGGTCAGAGCTGATGGCAGCGTGATTGGCTCAATAGGCGGTGGCAGTCTGGAGGCTGAGGTGCGCGACCAGGCAATGGAGGCTGTAAGAAAAGGCAAACCACAACGGCTCAACTTCAGTCTAACGGCTAAGGAAGGGGAGGAGCCTGGAATGGTCTGCGGTGGTGATATGGAGGTATTCATTGAGCCAATTCTGCCGCCACCGACCCTATGTATCTTTGGCGCTGGTCATATCTCACTGCCAATAGCTAGGATTGGCAAGTTAATCGGCTTCAAAATAGTGGTAATCGATGACCGGGCTGAATTCGCTAACCCCCAGAGATTCCCTGACGCAGAAGTGACTGTAGCCGAAGACTTCGACAAAGCGTTCTCTCAGCTGCGAATCAACAAATCAAGCTACATAGTGATCGTTACCCGGAATCACCAGTATGACGAGTTAGTATTAGAACGAGCTCTAGCGACGCAAGCCAACTATATTGGTCTGATGGGCAGCAAAGCTCGAAACAAGGTGGTGTTTTCGCACTTGTTGGCTAAAGGAATACCCCAAGAGCAATTGGATAAGGTCCATGCCCCTATTGGTTTGAAAATACACGCCGAGACTCCCGAGGAGATAGCCGTCAGCATCGTAGCTGAGATAATACAAGTCCGAAGGTCCGACCTTCCCAATAGCCGGTAAAAGGCGATATACTGCATTGTTTCGCCTAGCCCCACTTGGGGTGAACATAGACACAGCTCACATCGCGGTTTTGGCGTCTCCGCCTAGTTAGGCAGAGGTTAATTGAGTTGGTTAGTGCGATTATTGATTTCCCCAAACAGTTTGAGTAGAATAGCCTCGATCACCTTCGCAGAGACCGTACTATCAGTGATAACGGCAAAGAAGAAAGGAGAATGCGCATGGAAAGCGAAAACCGCGTTGAGATGCTCTCGGAGTTTAAGGAAAAAGCAAACCTAGTTATCCACGACCCGGAACTATTCAAGAAGCAAGCTATGGAAAGAGCCTATTTCTATGAGAAGGACTTTGCTGGTTGCACCCAATCCGTGCTTAGGACTTTCTTCGAGCTTTTCGACATCGAAGATCCCGTATTCATGTCAGCCACCGCTGCCCTTCCGGGCTTTCTACACTCAGCACAAGGCTCTTGCGGCGCATTGATCGGGGGAGGCTTGGTTCTTGGCATGGTGTTCGGTGGACGTAGTGACCTCACAACTGGTTACGAAGGCTTGATGCGGATTGCTCCCCCTGCCCAGAGGCTGGTTGAATTGTGGATGGCAGATCGCAGAGACCCGCTTACAGGAAGTACACGATGCGGTGACATCAGCGGGGTGGACTTCAGAGACATGAAGGCAAACCAGGCCTTCCACGATACGGGAGAGTATCTCAAGTGCGCAAAGGTTGCCTCGTATGCAGCGGAAATGACGGCTCAGGTGATTTCAGAGTTCATGAAAGACGCATAAAGAGGCAACAACAAAGAGCTGGAAGCGAAACCACCTTAATAATCTAGTCCGGCTCAGACTTGGGGGAACCGGTGGATACCAATGCCTAGTGCTGTTTACTGTCCTAAGAATTATTCGCTTGCCCCTATTGGTAACACGGGCTAAGTATGGATATGCTTCAGCCAGCATACAACCCTGTGCGCTGGCACGTGCTAAACTTGAGTCGTTGTAATTTGGGCTCAACACAACAGCAAAGGAGGTAGTATTGTAGGAGCAAGGAAAACTAGACGGGACATTGACTCCAGCCTGAGTCAGGATTAGGCAGCCTAAGAAATCACAAGGAGGTGTGATAACAGTGAATGCGATCGAAAGCAAACTCATGGGTAATGTCTGGCAGTATCCTCTGTTTCAGGCACTGGCGCAGCGACGTGGACACCGCTTCGCGCTGGGATGTGATTTAAGTGACACACCTTTCCCGTATAAGTCAGAAAAGAAACCCGTGCCTCTCAGCGAATTGGAGACTGCCTTGCTGTGCTGGGCAGGCCACGGCATAAATGGGTTGGCCTTGGGTGATATCGATGTTTCGCTCAATACCTTCATGTCATGGAATGGCAGAACCCATCCTGCTCCGTGCAATTGTCAGGATGCCGACCTTCTCTTCATCAATGACGAGGGCGTCTTCCTGTACCGCCCGAGTGATGCTACAGAGATAGTGGAGATACAGACCCCGGAGCAGCGAGAAAAAGTTCTAACGACGTTCAGGAAGAACACAATCAAAATAGCAGATGGAAGGCCTGACCTGCCTCCAGAATCGATGTTGAAACTCAATTTCTGGAACGCCAACAAGCCCGGCCAGACTCTCTTCATGCCGGTGGTCAATGTCACGCACGAATACCTCACTTTCCTGCTAATCGTCCTAAATGATGACCGCCAGCAAATCATTGACGACCGCACTGGCAAACCGGCTGGCATCGGGAAGTGGATTGACAACGGCTTCCTCACTGGGCCTCAGTTGCCCATGACGTTGGCGGATATCTTCGTGCTGAACGTCATGACAGCCACCGGCCACTACATGGCTCACAACATTAACTTGGCGTGCGCGGCTATGGGACTTGGAGGTTTCGTGTGGTCTGGCTTCACGCCCTTGGTGGTCATGGGTGGAACACCATTTACCAGGGGTCTTGGTTTCCGCTTCATCACGGGTAAGGACGGTATGCCCGCGCCGGTGGGCAAGGATGGGTACATTGAGGCCCTATGCCCACCCTACTTTGAGAACATGGACGCAGTCGTTGACCACGTGCTAGAAATGAAATTCGGGCCGGGTGGATTATTCTCATCGGACTATCCAGGTAAGGTAGCCTGGCGAGATCCCAGCATACCAACAAAGGCAGCCAGGTATACCGATGAGGGAGTGGCCTGTACCAAGGCTTACCTCAACTACGTTTACGAGACCTATGGTAGGTTCCCGGCGGTCGTGGACGCGATACAGATGCCAGTGGCGGCGACAGCACACCACCTTGACCTCGACTTCTACGACAAGTACTATCCTCCGGAGGTGATTAAAGAGGAGCAACGAAACCATATGAAAGTATGGCACCAAGGCGAGTAGAAACTCTGGTGCTTGCCATAGACATAAGAATGAAAGAAGAAGCCGAGCACAGCAATCTCGGGTTCTTCTTCTGCCTTGATGGAGGTGAACCAATGGCCCGGATGGATTCCCCGGCCGGACAGATGGAGGTAACGTTCTCACGTGTTGACGGAGTCAAAAACGAGATGGTCGTTACGTCGAGATTTGGAGTCTGGGACTCGAAGATATACTTCTCGCCGGATGAACTGGCTCATCTGATAAGGCTCACGCTAAATGCATCGGTCATTCTGCTTCTGTTGCGTTTCCCGTTTGTTCTTATCGGTAGGCGGCTCTTTCGGCGAGAAAAGACGTAGGTATCGCAAGCTTTAGTGATTAGTTGGACATCCGGGTTTTGCGAAACGGCGACTGATATGATCGAAACCAATTGAGACCTGGTTATGCAGGGAATGTAATGTGCCCTGAAGGGGGCAAGCGGTCGGTTAACCAGGCGATTGTTGGTGCGGCGCTTGACGAGTAAGGTCTCTCCAGTGATTCAACTTTGCTCTTGAACCGTGGAGATTCCGATGAAACTCCATGTGTGAATAGGGAGTTAGCCTTTGCCTGGGTTAAAGTAGACCGTCTGTTGCATACTTCTGGTTGGGCGTTATGGAACTGCTCGCTGAAGGTCATTAGGAACTGTCAAAAGGAGTAACGCAATGAGGCTAAAGGACAAAGTGGTGTTGGTCACTGGAGGAGGTCGTGGGTTGGGTCGAGCTATGGCTCAGGGTTTCGCTAAGGAGGGCGCTGACGTGGTGATAAACGAAATTGACATGCCAGCAGCAGAGAAAGTGGTTGGCGAGGTGAAAGCTCTCGGGCGTCGCTCTTTGGCAATAAAGGCTGACATAACTAACAAAACGGAAGTTGAGGGAATGGTTGAGGCCATTATGAGAGAATTTGGAAGGATTGACATATTGGTCAACAATGCTGGAGTGTCGGTGGTGGCTCCTTCTGAAGAATTGGAAGAGAGTCGCTGGGACATAGGCATAGACATAGACCTCAAAGGTGTGTTTCTTTGCAGCCAGCTGGTGGGCAAAGAGATGATGACGCAAAAGAGGGGAAACATCATTAACATAGCGTCCGTAGCTGGAATAGTAGGTCTACCGGCAAGGGCCTGTTACGGTTCTGCCAAAGCTGGAGTCATCGCGCTTACCAAGGTGCTGGCATGTGAATGGGCGAGGTATAACATCAATGTCAATGCTATTGCTCCAGGGTTTTGTAAGACTGAAATGGTGGAGGATTTAATAAAGAAAGGGCTTTTTTCCGGACAAGCAATAGCGAGGAGGACACCCGCTGGAAGGCTGGGTGAACCTGAGGACATAGCTCACGCTGCTGTGTTTCTGGCGTCCGAAGAATCTAGTTTCATAACCGGTCATACGCTGGTTGTAGATGGTGGTTGGTCTGCGTATGGGTACTTGGAATCATGGCTGGACGAGACAAGAGAATCACCTGTTGGCTAATTGTTCAGTTCACATTCTGGTTACGTCTCGCCGAATAAGCAATTTGTTTTGTGGTAAGAAACGGATCTTGTGACGTCAAATGGACGTGACTGTTCTGACGTGATAAAATCACCTCAATCTTGAATCCTCATTACCTTGGGATCAGCGCGCGCAGGTAACGGAGGATGGTCTGGTGAACACATCTTCACAGACCAAATGGGGAGAACATGACACAGCAGTTCAGAATAACTGACGTACGGGCTAGAGAGATTATTGATGGTCGGGGGACACCTACCATTGAAGCCGATATATGGGTAGATGGCTTGCTGCGGGGACGGGCCGATGTTCCTTCTGGGCGTTCGACTGGAAGCTACGAGGCTTGTGAAATCCGCGATGGAGGCAGCCGCTATGGTGGTCTGGGCGTGCGCACTGCGGCAGGTAATATCAACCAGATCATTGGACCGGCTATTATCGGCCGCAACGTGACGCATCAACGGGATCTGGATTATTTAATGAGGGAGCTTGATGGTACTCCGCAGAAGTCGAATTTGGGTGCCAACGCCATGGTAGGAGTCTCTCTGGCAATAGCTAAGGCAGCGGCCAATAGCCTGGGGATACCGCTTCATAAATATCTGAATGCCAACTCCCATACCTTGCCGGTACCGATGATGAATCTGATCAATGGTGGCAAGCTGGCCTCCAACGATCTCGATTTTCAAGAGTTTATCATCATGCCGGTGGGAGCAACATCATTTTGTCAGGCGCTGGAAATCACGAGTGAGGTCAATAGCAGAATTGGCAAGATTCTTCTGGAGAAGTATGGGAAATTAGCCCTGAACGTAGGAGATGAGGGGGGATATGTACCCCCCATCACCAAGGTCCGGGAGGCTATGGATGTCCTTCAGCAGGCAGTAAAAGAGACGGGGTGGGAGTCTGCCATTGTCTATGCTTTGGATGTGGCCGCCACCCACCTTTATGATGAGGAAACTCGAAAGTACACTATTGAAGGCAGGCAAGTATCCACAGACGAACTCATGGATCTATATAAGGACCTGGTTTCCTCTTACCCTGTTGCGTCTATAGAGGACCCGTTGCATGAGGACGATTTCGAGGGTTTTGCCAGAATTACTCAAGAGCTCGGTATCCAGATCGTAGGGGATGACCTCTTCGTCACCAACAGCGCACGGCTGAGAAAGGGCATAGAGATGGGCGCAGCGAATGCCCTCCTCTGGAAGGTCAACCAGATTGGAACCATCAGCGAAGCTTTGGATGCAGCCGAGCTAGCCTTCAGGAATCGGTACGGGGTTGTAGTCTCGGAGCGTTCGGGAGAAACCGAAGATAGTGCCATTGCCGATTTCGCGGTAGCTTTGGATGCTGGTCAGATCAAAACGGGAGCCCCTGTCCGTGCTGAGCGCACGTGCAAGTACAATCAGCTGCTACGCATAGAGGAGGAACTAGGTAGTTCTGCCACCTACGCAGGCAGGAAATTCAATCAACCTTACTGACAGTGTCATCTTAACCGGTACCAGAAGCAAGGCAGCTGCTGTGTATATCAAGAATAGGCAAGAATTGACTTCTCATGGGCACAAGAGAGAAAGGGAAGCTGCGCTCGATATCATCGAATCTGCGCTACAAGCTGTTGACCCATACCGAGCCACCAGGGAATTGGTTCATTTGGATGGCCGTCTCCTGAGCGTGGGTCAACTGCGGTTTGACCTATCACAGAGGGGCAACATTTATGTGTTTGGCATGGGGAAAGCCACCTTTGCTATAGCTAAGGCATTAGAGGAGATATTATCGGAAAGGATTGCCGGGGGTATCATAATTGTCAAGCGCGGTCAAGCCGGCAGCCTGCGCAGAATCAAAGTAAGAGAAGCTTCCCACCCGTTGCCCGACCGCTATGGCTGGAGAGCTGCCAGAGAACTAATGGCCATGGCGCAATCGACCAAGAAGGGAGACATTGTCTTCTGCACTATTACCGGTGGTAGCTCTGCCTTAGCCCCTTTTCCCGCACCCGGGATTAGTCTTGGAGACAAGAGAAGGGTGACGGAGCTGCTGCTGCGTTCTGGTGCCACCATTAGGGAGATAAACGCCGTTAGAAAGCACCTCTCCAATATCAAGGGGGGTAGGATGGCCCTGGCCATTTTCCCCGCGGAAATCATCAACCTGACTGTCTCTGACGTCACCGAAGACCCACTCGACTATATTACAGGTCCTACCGTGCCCGACACTTCATCATTTGCGGACGCGATTTCGGTTCTAGAAAGGTATAACTTGATGGGCCGAGTCCCCATAGCTGTCCGGAATCATCTGCAAACCGCTACCCCTGATTTGGAGACGCCTAAGGATTTCACCGGCTTACCGATTCACACCTTTGTCCTTGTTGAGAGCGCCTCCATCTGTGAGGCGGCTGCCGACAAGGCTGAGGCATTAGGGTTGGGCTCAATGATACTCAGTACCTCTCTGGAGGCAGAAAGCAGGGAGGTTGGTAGCCTGTTCGCTGGCATCGCTAAGGAAATTCAGCGATACCGAAGACCAATCAGACCACCCTGTGCTGTAGTTGCCGGTGGCGAAACCACCGTGGTTGTTCGTGGTAAGCCCGGCTACGGGGGGCCCAATCAGGAATTCGTTGTCGGTGCCGCCGTGAAGCTTGGTGAGAGCGACCGGGTTGTCATTGCTGCCATCGATTCCGATGGTACCGATGGACCTACAAGCATAGCCGGTGGGATTGTTGACTCATCCACGGTTACCAGAGCCGGGGAGCAAGGGCACGACATATATGCCCATTTGATAAGTCATGACACTTCCTCCATTCTCCAGAAACTGAATGACGCCATCGTCACTGGCCATACCGGGACAAATGTGAATGACCTGAAACTCATGCTGGTGAGCTAAGAGCCATTAATAAAGGCAACAAAGACTAGAGAAGGTAACAAGCTATGGGTATTCCCGAGCTCACAGGCAAGGTTCAGACTGTACTAGGGCCGATTCTACCTGAAGAATTGGGAGTGACGCTGCCCCATGAGCATATTGTCTGCGACGGGACGTGTTGGTTTGTGGAACCCAGCGACGCTACGGCGAAGGCGATGGCGCATCACCCCGTTACTCTAGATATCCTGTGGTGGCTACGCTATCACTTCTTCCAAAACTGGGATGACCTGCAGCTATTGGATGAACAAGAGGGCATCGATGAGATGCTGCGCTTCAAGTACGCTGGCGGAAACTCCATCGTTGAACTCAGCAGTATCGGTCTGGGTCGTAATCCTATGGCGCTAGCACGTATTGGCATGGCGACCGGCCTAAATGTGATTATGGGCTCAGGCTACTACATAGCGGCCTCTCACGGCCCCGATATGGATGCCAAGACAGAGGAGGAAATCGCTGAGGAAATAGTGCGAGACATAACGGAAGGGGTCGGCAAGACCGACATACGTGCTGGTATTATCGGCGAGATTGGTGCTTCCTGGCCGATAACTAAGAACGAGCTAAAGTCGCTGCGGGCTGCCGCCCGGGCCCAGAGAATCACGGGGGCACCACTGAATGTACACCCCGGGCAACATGAGGGTGCCTGCATGGAAATCGTGAGAATACTGGAAGATGCCGGTGCCGACCTTACGCGTACGGTTCTCGACCACATTGACCGGGCCGTGAGAGAACCCCAGAACCGCAGCCAGTTGGCGAAGACAGGCTGCTACTTAGAGTACGACTTATTCGGGCGTGAAGGATATTACCCTATGACTGAGAGGGTGATAGATCTGCCTAATGACACACAGCGCGTCAACGAGATAATGAATCTCATCGATGAGGGGTACTTGAATCAAATACTCATCTCGCAAGATATCTGGAACAAAATACAGCGCTGCCGTTACGGAGGCTGGGGCTATGCTCACATCTTGCGCAACACAGTACCCGTGATGCGAGCCAAAGGTCTCTGCCAAGAAATGATACATACCATCATGGTGCAAAACCCCAAGCGGCTGCTTGCCTTTGCTTAGAAAGGAGTCCAAAGCTTGCCGACAAGCTGACAAAGGAGCGTGTCGGGTGTCTATACGGCAATGCTCGGAAGATAAACGAGGAGCTTGAAGCCATCTTAGATGCCACTGGCACCATCGTGAAAGACCTGCTGAGCGAAGGAGTGATGATTGAGATCGCCTCGGTGGCACTGCTCGTCCGAATGAGGTCCACCAGTAGCAAGGCTTCCTAGGGCAAAGTGAATTTAGCTGTTTGCCTCTTCCCACTGGTGCAACGTCGGAGGATTGCACAAACTGACGAAAGGGGTAGCAACATGAATATCTATGTGGGTAACTTATCGCCTGGTGTAACTGAAGATGAGTTGCGGGAGGAGTTCATGGCTTTTGGAGAAGTGACACCTGTAAGCATTATAAAAGACAGACATAGCGGCAATCTAGGGGATTTGGGTTTGTTGAAATGGCGTCAAAGTCTGACGGCGAAGCTGCAATTACCGCGCTGAAAGGAAAAAGACTGAAGGATCGGACACTTGATGTTAGTGAGGCTCACCCTCGTTCTGACAGCCGAGGCAGTGGGTCATACGGCAGCAGCAGACGCGTTGGGTTTAGTGGAAAAGGAACACAAAAAAGATACTAAATCGTCTAGTCGTCATCCATATGCTTAAGACATATAGTGGGAATACTTGGTATACAACTGAGCGAGCACATGGTGCACAGTGCGGTTTCAGCATTTTTCGACATATAGACAGATCTAACCTAAGAATGCCCTTTCTCTAAATAGTTCACAATTGTGGTTTAACAGAAAGCCAGAATGTATAACACTCGAGAGAGCTCTGCCCTTCACATATTAGAGTCAATCCACTCAGAGATAAACGCATTCAGGCCCCCCTCATAGTGTTTGCCTGAGGTGATGAATCCCTCATTATGCATGCCAGAAATCTCGAGAAATTCCTTTGGCTCCTTGGCCATTTCAAATAGTCGCCAGCCATTTTTGGCGGTTTCAACTCCGCTCGCTACAAAAGGCTCCTTGTTAAGAAAC
>CAZTRR010000029.1:0-20288 GCA_964616785.1 uncultured Dehalococcoidales bacterium | reverse complement strand
AGTCGGGGTGGCCGGATTTGAACCGGCGACCACCTGAACCCCATTCAGGTGCGCTACCAGGCTGCGCTACACCCCGTGGCCTTGCCTACAGCAATATGTTATCATAAGCAGGCAATTACGACAACGCAAGCGCTACCGCAGCCATCCTGAGAAAGAAAGGAGCCCGCGCTTTGGCCAAGAAGCGAAAGAAACCCGAATTCAAACTCCCACCTACGAAGCGCCAGTTGTCCTCCTGGCAGCGCCACCAACGGCAACAGCGTATCATAATGATCGTGGCGGGCGTCTTTTTTGCTTTTGTCCTGGGTTTTGTTGGGTACGGGTATTATGATGACCAGGTCAAACCTCTGCACCAGCCCATAGTCAGAATAAACGACACTGTCTTAAATATGGGGTATTACCTGGAGGCGCTTGACCTCTTTACTCGTGGACAGGAAACTTCTGTCGTCTCGCTCATGGCAGACATGGCCGTCCAGACTCTTGAGCGCAATGAACTGGTGAGACAAGGGGCACCGGACCTGGGGATTGGCGTAACCGCCGAGGAAATCGATGCCAAACTTGAGGAGTTCAACGTACCTGATGACGAGGTGAACAGGGACCTAGTTGGCACCCAATTGCTCACGGCCAAACTGCTTAGCGACTACTTCGATCCGAAGGTGCCAGCTGCGTGTGACCAAGTCCAGGTTCAAGCAATGTTTGTGGAAAGCGAACAGGCAGCCGAGAAGGTGATAGATGATCTCGGAGCTACTGATAATTTCACTGCCCTGGCAGCGGAGTTCACCACGGAAGCTGTTACCAAAGAGAAAAGCGGCGACCTGGGTTGGCTGCCTAAAGGTTTCATCGACATAGTGCTGCCAGGCCTCAGTGATTCATTGCTTGAGGAAATCGCTTTCGGCCTTGAGCCGGGAGAGCTAAGTGAGTCAACCTATGATGAGTCGATCACCAAGGGAATCGGTTACTGGCT
Source organism: uncultured Dehalococcoidales bacterium (assembly GCA_964616785.1). Taxonomy (GTDB): domain Bacteria; phylum Chloroflexota; class Dehalococcoidia; order GIF9; family UBA5629; genus JAUVVE01. Next base: position 19,327 of record CAZTRR010000029.1, on the reverse strand, counting down.
GATAGAAGTGCTTGAAAGGGATGAGGAGCAGGGTAGCCATGCCAGGGGCATTCTACTAGGGAGCCGGCAGGAAGCGGAGGCGGTAAAGGCTGAGCTGGAAGCCGGTGAAGATTTCGCCACTCTGGTCCAGGAGTATTCCCGGCATTCGCAGAGCAAGGAGATGGAGGGCGACCTGGGATGGCTCCAGAGAGAAAGCGCCAGCAAGCCTGTTGTTGAAGCTGCCTTTAGCCTGGAGCCGGGAGTTCTAAGTGAGCCATTGGCCGACGAATCTGCTCGGACGCAGGGAGGTTACTGGCTGATCAAAGCCGTGGATAAGGACGATAATCGCCAGCTTGACGATGATACCAGGGAAGCCATTAAGTCGAAGGCCTTTGAAGACTGGCTCAACGAGCGAAGAGAAAAGAGCACGATAGAGAATTACCTGGATGCAGAACAGAAATCCTGGGCAGTAGCCCGAATCCTTCGAGATAGGGAGTAACAGCTATGGCGTCTAGGCAGGTGAACGTCGGCATTGGCTTGATGGGTCTAGGTGTAATCGGCAGCGGCGTGGCCAAAGTCTTGATGGAGAAACCGGACGCGTTAGCCAGGGAGGCAGGCGGCCGGCTGGTCTTGAAGAAGATCCTGGAGCAGGACTTAACCAAGCACGGCTCGATGGGATTTGGACGTGACGTTTTCACTACCCAGTCTGCGGAATTATTCAATCATCCTGAGGTAGACATAATTGTTGAGCTCATCGGCGGTGAACATCCTGCCTTCGAATACATACGAGAAGCGCTCACTTGTGGCAAGCACGTTGTCACCGCCAACAAGGAGGTTATGGCAAAGCACTGGAGTGATCTTCTGGCTGTGGCTCGAAAGCATCAAGTGGCCCTTCGCTACGAGGCCAGTGTCGGCGGCGGTATACCCCTGATTGCTCCCTTTCAGGAGGACCTAGCGGCCAATGATATTTCGGCCATCTACGCGATCCTCAACGGGACTACCAACTACATCCTCACTCGGATGGCCAAGGAAGGACTCGACTTCTCCGTGGCTTTGCAACAAGCTCAGGAGTTGGGTTACGCCGAAGCAGACCCAGCCAACGATATAGAAGGAGTTGATGCCGCCTACAAACTGGCTATCCTTGCAACCATTGCTTTCGGCACCGAGATTGGGCCCGAGAATGTATACCACGAGGGGATTTCCCGACTGCAAGCACGTGACTTCCGCTATGCTGGAGAACTCGGCTACGCCATAAAGCTTCTGGCCATTGCCAAACGAGCCGGCAACTCCATCGAAGCCCGTGTTCATCCTGTCTTCATTCCTGAAGAATCCCTACTGGCCAAGGTAGACGGTGTCTACAATGCCATTCACGTCGAGGGAGATTTGGTGGGCAAGGTCATATTCTATGGCGAAGGTGCTGGTCCTTCAGCGACTTCAAGCGCCGTAGTCGCTGACATTATCAAGGTAGCCCAGAATATCAACCGCCAGGCGAGTACCGCTCCCAAATCACCCTTCGACAGCGGACGGACGGTCAAGCCCATGGACCAGATTCAGACGCGATACTACCTCAGAATGAGTGTTACCGACCAGCCAGGGGTTCTGGCACAAATCTCAAAGATCTTGGGCGACCATTCCATTAGTATTTCTTCGGTCATTCAAAAAGAGACCGACCCATCCACAAACACTGCCGAGATCGTGATAATGACCCACCCAGCCAAGGAGCGTGCATTCCAACAAGCTCTCAGAGAAACAGAGCATTTGTCAGTAGTTGAAGACATCAGCAACTTCGTCAGGGTGGAAGCTTAGGGAGGAAGCAATGGGGCGCGGCGTTCTAAGTAGATACCGTGATTTCCTGCCGATAACCCAGTCTACTCCCTTGACAACCCTTGGCGAAGGGGATACCCCCCTGGTAAGGTCTGCCACCCTGGAAAAGGAGCTAAGCTGCGGCGAGCTCTATTTCAAGCTTGAGGGCTGCAATCCTACCGGCTCCTTTAAGGACCGAGGGATGGTGGTGGCCATGGCCAAGGCTGTCGAGAACGGTAGCTCCAGCGTAATCTGTGCTTCTACTGGAAATACCAGCGCCTCGGCCGCTGCCTATGGAGCTCGATTTGGCCTGGATGTCATCGTTATTGTGCCGAAGGGAAAGATCGCCCTTGGCAAGCTGGCTCAAGCCATTGCCTACGGAGCCAAGATTATTACTATACAAGGTAATTTCGACCAGGCTCTGCAGATAGTCCGCAGCCTGGTTGAGAGACATCCGGTCACGCTCGTCAACTCGATCAACCCACATCGCATTGAGGGACAGAAGACGGCGGCCTTCGAGATTGTAGACGATTTGGGTGATGCTCCCGACTATTTCTTCCTCCCGGTGGGCAACGCCGGCAATATCACTGCTTACTGGAAGGGATTTGTCGAGTATGCGCGAGCCGGCAAGGCAAGGCAAACCCCGAAGATAATGGGCTTCCAAGCTGAAGGGGCAGCGCCCATAGTCAAGGGCAAAATCGTCAAGAGACCCAGAACCGTGGCAACGGCAATTCGCATCGGTAATCCCGCAAGTTGGCAGGCGGCGGTGACAGCCCGAGACCAGTCGGGCGGGGTAATTGACTATGTCACCGATGACGAGATCCTAGCTGCCTACAGGCTTCTCGCCAGTAAGGAAGGTGTTTTCGGCGAACCAGCTTCAGCCGCCTCGGTAGCCGGGCTCATCAAGATGAGCAAGCAAGGGCTGAGTCTTTCGGATAAGAGGGTGGTGTGCCTCATCACCGGTACTGGACTAAAAGACCCTGACCTTCCAACGAAGCTGGTCGAACCTTTCCCGGAGCTACCTGCCGATATCGAGATAGTCGAGCGGACTCTGGGTTGGAAGTAAGCTTCCCAAGTCCAAGGTGAGTCAGAAGCAAAGGAGGACTATTGGTGTCTAGAGTAAGCTTAGAAACCGTCGGCGATTTCTGTCAGCATTACCCCAAGGTAGCAACTATAGTCACGGTGAGCGCCGGAGGTAAGAAAAATGCTATGGCAGTCGCCTGGCACAGTTCCGTTTCTCGTGAACCGCCTCTATACGGTGTGTCTATAGCAACCAAGAGATTCACCTACCGGCTTATTCTGGAAAGCAACGAATTCGGCATCAACTTCATGCCGTTTGAAGCGGCTCAGCTTATCGCTTCCGTTGGCGGCAGTGGCGGTGAGATAATAGACAAGTTTCAGGAGTTTGGCATCGCTGAGGAAAAGCCACTCAAGACAAGCGTGCCGATATTGAAAGACGCCTATGCCGCCTACGAGTGCAAGCTCGTGGACAGAAGGACTTACGGTGACCATGTTTGGGTAGTTGGCGAAATCGTAGCCGTGCATTTCGCCGATGATGCTTTTACTGACAAGGGTGTGGTCGACCTGGGTAAGCTCAGTCCGGCTCTGTATCTTGGAGCAGAGCTTTATGCAACGACGGACAAAGAGTCGGTCCGACTGCTAGACCGTGAAACGTACGGTAGAAGCTAGACGACTGCACCCGAAAAAGGAGGCAGAAGGTGATTGACCAGGCCAAGATTGAAGCAGCAGCACTTACCATTATTGAGGCTATTGGCGACAACCCTCAAAGAGAAGGCCTCGCAGGCACACCACAGCGCATCGCCGAGATGTATGCTGAGCTTTTTTCGGGCCTAGACATGGATGCCAAGGCAGACCTGGCCGTCGGCTTTGAAGTGGGACACCGCGAAATGGTGATACTGAGGGATATCCCCTTTTACTCCATGTGCGAGCATCACCTTTTGCCATTTCATGGCGTAGCCCACGTCGGCTATGTTCCCAACAAGGAAGGGCGTGTTGTGGGAGTAAGCAAGCTGGCGCGGGTAGTAGACGTATTTGCCAGGCGCCCCCAGCTTCAGGAAAGAATGACGACACAAATCGCCGATGCGATTCTTGAAGCTCTTCAACCCGATGGTGTGGCGGTGGTTATTCAAGCAGAGCATCTATGCATGACGATGCGTGGCATCAAGAAGCCAGGGGCCAACGTTATCACCTCGGCAACCAGAGGGCTTTTCCGTAGCCGTGCGGCGACACGGGCCGAGTTTCTGACGCTGGTCCAAGGGAAATAACACTATTCGTGACGTAGCGACTCGATTGGGTCAAGCCTGGCAGCTCTGTAGGCAGGGTAAATACCAGACGTCAAGCCGATGAAGATTGACACGGAGAGAGCGATGATTGCGATACCAACCGACATGGGAGCATTCACAGGGTAGTCCCCCAGTTTTACCCCGCTAACCAGCAGGCACCCCAGCCAAGCTATCGTCAACCCCACGGCACCACCGGACAGGCTTAGGACCGCAGCCTCAATCAAGAACTGGGTAAGAATGTCCCGCCTCCTGGCGCCGACAGCTTTCCTGATGCCGATCTCGCGCGTGCGCTCAGTCACCGAGACCAGCATTATATTCATAATGCCGATACCACCAACCACGAGGGAGATGGCACCAACACTGCCGATAAACACCTGGAAAATACCAAGTACCTCGTTCATCCGGTTGAGGATTTCCCGCAAGTCGATGATGCGGAAGTCATCGTCTTCCCCTTCCCTGATGTGGTGGCGCTGCCGTAGAATGGCAGTGATTTGCTCCATAGCGGCATCTACTTCGTCCGTGCTCACCGCTTGAACACCGATAGACTGGACCGGTCGTCCGCGGGCGCTAGTCTGGGTCATAATTCTTGACTGCATTGTCGTCAGGGGAATCATCACGAAATCGTCCCCCCGACCCATCATGCTGCCCCTCTCTTCAATAACGCCAATGACCTCAAACTTGCGCCCGGCTATCCGAATGGACTCCCCAACAGGACTGGCCGTGTCAAAGAGGTCTAAGGCAGCATCGCTTCCCAGAACAGCAACATTCGTCCTTCGCGAAACATCCTCCGCAGCAATGAAGTCACCGTCGGCCATAGGGTAACTGGCAATATGGCCAACTTCAGGGGTGACGCCCGATATCTCCAGGATGTGTTTCTCATTGCCATACACAACGTTGGCTCTCGTCTCAGTGACGGGGGCAACCACCGCTATAGACGGAGCCCGGTTAACATTGGTCAGGGCTTCGGCATCCTCCACAGTCAGCTTTTGGGCCCCCGGTGTCGTGCCGAGCGCCGCGACATAGAGGGCATTAGCTCCCATCTGTTCGAAGATCCCAGTAACGTTCGCCTGGTGTCCCCTACCGAAAGACACCAGGAACACCACGGCACTGACGCCGATCACGATGCCAAGCATAGTCAGGACAGAGCGCATCTTGTTACCATATATGGCCTGCCACGAACTGACTATGCTCTCCCAGAAGCTCATCTCTTTTTCTCGTCGACGATTTGACCATCCCTCAGGTAAACGGTGCGTTGTGTATAATCGGCAATATCTTCTTCATGGGTGACGATGACAATGGTGATACCCTGGCTGTTCAACCGCTGCAACAGAGCCATGATGCCCTTGCTCGTCTTGGTATCAAGGTTGCCAGTAGGCTCGTCAGCCAGAATAATAGACGGGTTGTTGACCAGCGCTCGGGCCACAGCTACCCTTTGCTGCTCGCCGCCGGAGATCTCACTGGGCCGATGGTTGGCCCGCTCACCCATGCCGACTGATTCCAGAGCTTCCATGGCGCGTTGGTGCTTGGCACGAACGCCACTGTAGACCAGGGGCAACTCGACATTGGTCACAACCGTCGCCCGGGCCAATAAGTTGTAAGACTGAAAAACGAAGCCTATCTTCTTGTTTCTTATGTCAGCTAGCTGGTCATCTTTCAGACGGCTGACATCCATCCCATCCAGTTGGTACATTCCCGAAGTCGGCCTGTCCAGACAGCCGATGAGGTTCATAAGAGTGGACTTCCCCGAGCCCGAAGGCCCCATGATGGAGACCATCTCCCGTGCCTCGACGCGGTAATCTATACCGCTCAGGGCAGTAACCTGGACATCCCCTATCTCATAGACCTTTGTTATGTTGTCGAGGTTTATCATCGCCGCTACCGAAGGATAGACGCGGTTGTCTTGCCTGGCTGCAACCGCTGGCTGCTATCAGAAAGAGACAGGCATTCGGCCCCTTCCCTCCACTATCACCTTTTCCCCCTCATCGAGCCCGGATACGACCTCGTAGAAGTACTCATTGTAAGTGCCCAAGACAACCTGCCTTTGCTCGGTCTCTCCAGTTGCATCATCCACCGCTACTTCCACCCACCAGCCTTCAGGAGATTCCTTGACAGCCTGGTAAGGAATCAGCAACACGTCCTCGCTTTTTTGAACCACGATATCAGCCGTGGCAGTCAGGCCTCCCTTGAGCTCTATTTCAGTAGGGTCAAGTTCTATGGTCACCGCGAACTCCACAACTCCAGCCTCCTCTGTGCCAAAAGGTGAGATAAAGGTCACCTCACCCGAGAATTCTTCATCAGGCATGGCATCTACGACGACGATGACCTCTTGACCTACCTCCACCTGATAGATATCTATCTCATCCACGACTCCCTCCATTTTCACCGTGCGGGTGTCCACAAGGTGAACAGCTGTTTTGGAGGAGTAATCAAAAGATGAAAGCTCGTCTTTCTCTTTGACGCCTACGTCAACTACAGTGCCACCAAAGGGCGCCAGGATTTCCGTCTTCATAAGGTCATCCTTGGCATTTTCCAGTGCCAGCTCAGCCTTCTGCAAGTTAAGGTTGTAAGACCTCAACGCCTTCAGGTTGAGACCACTCCTGAAAATCAGTTCATTGTCTTCGAGTACCGTCTGACTCATTTCCATGTCGTGTTGAGCCAGGCGCAGAAGTGTAGCCATTTCCAGCTCATCATAATCGCCATCCTCCATAAGGTTCTGCATCTCCTGCAATTCCTCTTCAACCTGCCTTAGCCAGTCGAGCGACGTAGAGGTATCAGGGTATGGCAACGTCATCAGTCCTGTTGCTCCCCCACTTTGCGTCATGAGATTTCCACAACACGCTCCTAGTCGCTGAGACACCCTTATCCTGCCACTGACGCTTTTCACCAGTCGATGGGTCTCTTGGAGCTTACTCTGCGCCGTGTGCAATTGCGCGGAAGCCTCTGCGTAGCTGCCCTGTCCTATCAACACCTGCGCACGCGCTAACCTCTCCCGGTCTTGCTCCAGCAGCTCAAGTGCCTTGGGAATCTGCGGATACCTGTTGAGCACCTGGCCTAGCTCATCATGATATTCCGAAGCTGCCGCTATCACCGGGTCATTCAGCATATAGTAAGTAGCTTCCAGGTCGTGCTGAGCCAGGCGTAGCTCAGTCGCGGCTTCCTGATAGCTATTCTCCTCCAACAGTTGTTGTGCTTCCTCCAGCTCCTCCTGAGCCTGTTCCACCCACAGAATCACGCTGGGATTGGGGTAGCCCTTCGGGTATCCCATCAAGGCGGGAGCTATCTTCTCGACCAGTTCATTCATGGCCAGTTCCACGTCATACTGGGCATTAGCTATGGCCAGCTTATAGGCGGTATCATCCAGCTTGGCCAGCAACGTCCCCTCCCTGACCTTATCTCCCTCCTCCACATACACCTCCTCCACCGTGCCGGGAGTGCCGAAGCGCAGTTGGACCTGGTGCGGCATGTCAAGATTGCCATCGGCAGTAACGGTAGTTACCAGGTCACCTCGTTCCACAGCGACTATTTGTCTCTGCTCAACTTCCTCCTTTTCGCCACCGCCGCAGCCTGTCAAACCTACCATCAATGCAACCAAGACAACGAGAACTGCTGTGAATAACCCTTTTTTCATTTCAACTCAACTCTCCATTCTATTGTAGTACCAGGACAGATTGTTATCCCAACTTGCCCTTCCGGCAGAAGCTCTACAGGTGATTGCGAGCAACCTAGCCACTGTTCGCCGTTTGCAGATGCGCTACTCCCCGGCAGGCTCTGCGCCCTGCTAACCACAACACTCCCTGAAACTCAGCATCGAAGCTGTCAACACTGTGAATGTTCTGACCATTATGCCACAAAACGTCTTGGGACGACAGCGCTTTATCAATTCGCGCTCTTCCGCACAGCTCACTTGCTTCATCTCATCTATCCTATTCTCTCGTTCAGCTTGCAACGACCTTTGACCAATTCGGCTTTGCATTTCCGACGCAAGCAACATCACTCCCAGCGAGTCCTGAGGATGAGAATCAAGGTGGCAATGCCCAACGCGAGGCCAACAGCGATGACTGCCCATACCCAGAGGGGCGTTGAGGGTGGCGCTTGAGGTGCTGGCGGCAGTGCTGGTGCAGCTTCAGTCTGGAAGCTGAAGGTAGCGCTCCAGTCACTCGGCGCAGGCTCAAGGGACATCACTCGCCAGAAGTAGTTGGTGCTGTAGTCCAACGTGCCATCGTACTCATATGCGGTGGTGGATACCTCTGCCTCGGCTATCACATCGGTCATCCCCGAGTCGTTAGCCAGGATGAACTTGTACTTCTCGGTGCCCTTGAAAGGCGCCCACGAGAAGGAGGCCGGTGAAACCCGGCAGCCGATGCAGCCATTGTCCGGTGCCAGTAACCTGACTCCGTAATAGCTCGTCCTCACAGGCAGGCCCGCCTTGACGGTGAAACTCCTCACCTCAGACCACGGACTGCGGACGACCTGAGTAGTGGCGCACTGCCGCACTTTCACCCGCCAGTAGTATGTATGCCCACATTCCAGGTTGCCGGCCTGGGCTATCGCGGACGCGGCTGTCTGGTCCAGGCCACCAGCCGGGAAATAGCAGGCCGGGCTGGTTACCTCAGCGGGTACCAGGAAGCCGGCAAGGCCGCCTTCGGCGACCCAGTCAACAACCCTTATGGTGAACTCCTCATTCTTGGCGACCTCGATATCGTAGGCGCTGGCAAGACAAAGCTGCTCCCAGGCAAAGTTAACCTCCTGGCTTCTGCCGCTTACCGGGTCACAGCCGACCAACATCTCATCTTCCGTTATCAGTGCTGGGCCAGCCTTGGCCATGCAGTCCGTGAATGCCCACAGCATGCCTACCCTGTTGGCCGGGTCGTAGCCTCTGGCGTCGAGAGCATACAGCGTGGTATCAGTGTCCAGCGTCAGGCAGCCGCAGATCTTGAGCGACCATGGCTCGCGGGTGAACATAACGCCGGCGGTGTCGGGAGGAGTGAAGACATTCAGGCAATCCCAAACGAGGCCAGGCTTCGGCATACCATCAAGAGGATACAGGACGCGGTCAACGCCGCTGTTTGCCCCCTGCTGGACCGGGTCGTGGGCGCCGTACAGGGCATGCTGATTATCGTGGCCGGTGAAGGCCAGTTGCAGACCGTAGTAGCCCACAGGGTGGAAGCTGCCCGCCGCACCGTTGACCGCAGCCATCATGTCGAGGGCTTCCGACCTGCCGATAAGCGGAGCGGTCGCAACATTGTTGCGGTAGACCGTGCCGGTAGCGGAATCATCAGCAAGATAGACAGTATAGTTGTCGTCGAAGTCCGGGTCGAAAGCGACGTGGACATTGCCCGAAGTTGGCAACCTGTCCATGAGCCGGTTGAAGTCAGCACCCCCATTGGTTGAAATGGCTGCCGGGTAGGCAGCGGCGTTGTAGTTGGCATCAGCCCCCACCAGTACCTTGCCTGCCGACTGAGCGGTAATCATGTGCGCAGTACTAACGCCAGTGTCCACGTCAGGTTCAAAGCTTGACCATGCAATGCCGGTATAGGGCATCGCCTGTACCAGCCCAAATGGGTCGAGAAAATACAGAACGGTGCTTGACTCGGCAACGAAATCCTGGATAACGTTCCTGGGATTTATGTTGGCCCAGTAGTCACCGAAATCTGGCGACCAGGCAGCCGCCCGGGTGTTCTGGGCTCCCCAGAAGAGAACCTCACCATCCTCCATGTCGGGGGCCAGTCTCAGCAAAGGCAGTTCGCTCTGAATGGCCTCGCAGTCCACCGCATTCACACGGCACAGAACCCTCTCGTAGTAAGAGCCGAGAGGATAGGCCGGCTGCAGCGGTGACACCACCGCAGGGCTGGTACTGGTGCGCCAGACACTGTCGAAGTTGTTGCACCCAGGATTACATGTAAGGTTGTCGCTGGCCGAGGCCAGGTACAGCGTGGTACAGTCAGCCACCGGGGCAACATCGTTGAACCAATCAACGGTGGTATCAATCAGGCCCAGTTGGTTCCAGGTCTCGGCGTCGTTGCGGCTAATGGAGAATGCCGATTCATCATCGACAACTGGAGGATTAAGCAGGCCCCCATACCAACCAGCGCCGTACCCGCGTGGAGACGCCCCGGTGGCACAGTAGGCAAGTGAGCCATCGACATTCCAGGCAACCTGGGCATTGCCGAAGCCTGGGGTGTTGGCTGTACAATTGCAAACGCCAGCAGCGCCGGTGGCCAGCTTCAGGGCCGGATACCAGCAGGCACCGCCGCACGCAGTCGAGATATCACCAAACCACGTAGGCACGCTGGCCGTGCAGGCATCACCCAGCACTTCACCTGCCAGCAACTTGCCCGAAGCACAGGTACCGAAGTGTGCAATGCTGGAGACGCTGACAGCCACGGGAGGAGTCATCCGGTAGACCTGAGTGTCATCAATCCGGTAAACGCCTGCAGCCCGGCCGCCAATCATCGTGTTCCAGCTAGCACCACCATAACGGAGGATGGTGCCCCCTACTCCCACCGCAAACACATCAAGAGGTCCACTCCCCCAAACACCTGCAAGCGAATTTGGAGTCCCACTGGCCATATTAGCCCAAGGCAGAGCACCAGTGTAATGTTGGATCGTCCCCCCTACTCCCACCGCAAACACATCAAGAGGTCCACTCCCCCAAACACCTGCAAGCGAATTTGGAGTCCCACTGGCCATATTAGCCCAAGGCAGAGCACCAGTGTAATGTTGGATCGTCCCCCCTACTCCCACCGCAAACACATCAAGAGGTCCACTCCCCCAAACACACAGAAGGTGATTTGCAGTCCCGCTGGCCATTGCGCTCCAGTTAGCCCCGTCATAATGAAGGATCGTACCTCCCATTCCCACCACAAAGACATCATTCCATGCAGTCCCCCAGACACCCAGAAGGTCATTTGTAGTCCCGCTGACCATCCCGCTCCAGTTAGCGCCATCGTAATGGAGGATCGTGCCTCCCGCTCCCACGGCGAAGACATCTGCCGGTCCACTCCCCCAGACGCCCGCGAGGGCGGTGACAGCGTCGACGCTGACGTAATAGCGGCGCAAATTAGACACCGCGCCTGAGAAATCGGAAGGGAGTTCCAGGTCAGCCATTCCGACTACAGCGGCATTTGCGGCGGCAATCAGCACCGGATAGCCGGCAGGGCTATTCCAGGTAGTCTGGTTGGCGGATAGGTCACGGAAGCCCAGGTTCAGGCTAACAGAGCTGGCAGAAGCTGTAACGGCCACCAGGGTCGAATCACCAGCGTAGTTGGGTGAGAATCTCAGCGCCACGATGTCACCTGCAAGGCCCTGGGTCACCCAGCCGCCAGCGAAGCTGCTCCCCTTCACGACGTACACTGCGCCAGTCCCCCAACCGGTCCTGCTACCCACAGCAATGTCACGCTCGCCTCCGTACTCCGGGGAGATGTCAATAGCACCAATGACGGCGTTACCAGTCACAGTGGCGAGCTGCGTGCACTCCCACTTGCCCCCAGCATTCTCGGTGACCCACACCTCGGTCGGCTGATTTACCCCAGCGACAGACGTGACTACCGCCCACAGCTTGGGGTCGTCCGGAGCTATCGCCACATCCCAGACATTCTGATTGGCGGGCGGGACCACTGCGGCAGTCATTTCGGCACGCAGGTGACGGTACGCGTTGTCTTCCCACACAATGCCACCGGTGGCCGTAGTGTAGAGATACAGGACATAGGGAGTGGCGATAGCGGCAGCCCGTGTTACCGCGGCAATTACGGTCACACCATCATTGCCAACGGCAATTCTGTTGACCTCTGATCCGTGCAGAATATCATTTTTGCCGACCACCGAGCCCGGCATCTCCAGCGTGTCCCACTTGCAGATGCCAGGGTCAGCGCCGGCTGGCGACGGGCCGGCCAGGCCAACGGGCGCCGCGAAGCTGGCGACCAGCATCACTGCAGCCAAAATTCCAAATATGCTCGGATATCTCGTTTTCGTCATCTCTTCCGAGCTTTTCTAGTACCCTCAGCGAATGGGCTATCTCCAACCATCGGTATCAGACGCGCAGTGAGCGACCTTCGCTTCTTCATCTCGATGATTTCCAGCCTGTCCGTTGGCCATATGCGCCAAGGTACTTGAACAACCATATGTCTCCTGACTCAGATTCTAAGACGTGGGGTACGGACGACCCATCCAGAGCGGGTCCTTACTCTCACTCGCCCCCGTGCAACTGTCCAAGCAACCGCCGCACAATCCTGTTGCTTGTGAGCCTGACAAATGCTGAATTATAATACTTTTCTGACCCCAGCGCCACAAACCAGCCTGGCAAGACAATGCCAGACGCCTTCATTCGCCCATAATCTGGACTACGATTTCCCGTGACCGCGCTCGATTATCAAAGTCCAGCACAACTATTTGCTGCCATGTGCCCAGCGCCAGCCTCTTGCTGACAAATGGGACAGTCAGTGAGGCACTGAGAAGCGCAGCGCGAACGTGTGAATGACCATTCCCATCTCCCCAGGCGCGGTCATGCTGATACGGGATATTCCGCGGTACCACTCTGTCCCACATATCCTTAAGGTCAGCCAGGAGACCTGGTTCATATTCGATGGTGGTAACTCCAGCCGTGGAGCCGGTAATGAATACAGTGGCCGTACCGTTACTGATGCCCGAATCGCCGACCTCTCTGGCAACTTCAGATGTTATGTCAACTATGTCGCAGTGTCCCTTGGTGTTGAGGTGAACAGTCTTACTCACTACCGTCATACCTTTACCTCCTGCCAAATGATTTCCTCTAGGTCGAAAACAGGCCCGTCCTGGCACACTCGTTTCATGCCATGCCTGGTCCTTATGCTGCAACCATAGCAGGCCCCAAGACCACAACCCATCCTCACTTCCAATGAAATCTGGACCGGTTTGTCGATCTCTCGCCGCCGTTTCTGCTCGCCTAGCGTCTCGTACATTGCTTTAGGGCCACAAGCGTAGACTGCGTCAGCCCAGGTACTGAACTCTGGCAGGATGCCCGTGACCATACCCCGCCTGCCGGCGCTGCCGTCCTCAGTGACCAGGACAGATTCGATCCCACCCGGCAAGTGATCCTTGGGATAGAGGCCTTCAGATGTACGCGCTCCGAGCAGCAGCTTGACCGCTTTGTGGTGGTCAATTGCCTGCTGAGCGAGAAACACCAGCGGCGCAATACCTGTGCCGCCAGCTACCAGCAGCAAGTTCTGAGAGGATGGCTCGATAGAAAACCCATTGCCCAAAGGACCCAGCAGGTCCAGTGTTTCTCCCTTCTGACGATGGGAAAGCCAGTATGTGCCTGTGCCAGCCACCTGGTAAAGGAGACAAAACTGGCTCGAATCAACTACGCGGTGGATACTCAAGGGGCGACGCAGTGTAACGTCTTCCCCACACCACACCATGACGAATTGCCCCGGCCAGGCTATCGCAGCGATGTCGGGAGCCTCAACACACATGAGACAATACCTGACGCCGGAACACCCGAAGAGCTCCGTATTAGAGATGACAGTCGCTGAAACTTGCTTCAATTACTTGATGTCCGCGTGGTAGCTTTGGAGGGACTTGACTCCTGACTTACCCTTACGATAGGCGGCGATTCCCTTGGCGGCAGCAGCAGCAGCAGCCAGTGTCGTTATACAAGGCACCTTATACTTGATGGCTGCCTTTCGAATGTAGAAGTCGTCGTACTGACTTAGCTTGCCGCTCGGCGTATTGATGACCAGTTGAATCTCTCCATTCATGATTGCGTCGGCAATATTCGGCCGGTCCTCGTGCATCTTGAATATGAAATCAGAATCTATGCCGTGGCTGGTCAGAAACTGATGCGTACCACGCGTTGCCTTAATCTTGAAGCCAAGCTCTGTGAATTGCCTGGCCACCTCCAATACCATAGGCGCTTCCTTGGTCGCCAGGCTCATCAACACCGCACCCTCCGACGGAAGCTGCTGCTGTGCGGCTTCCTGCGCCTTAAAGAACGCCAGGCCAAAGGAATTCGCAATTCCCAGCACCTCGCCAGTCGACCGCATTTCCGGCCCCAGAACCGGGTCTACCTCGGGAAACATGGGGAACGGGAAAACCGCCTCTTTAAGTCCGAAATGTGGGATCGATCGTGGGGTGAGATTAAGCTCGGCCAGGGTTTTGCCCAGCATGATTTGAGTTGCCAGGCGCGCCATGGATACATTGCATACTTTCGAAACCAAAGGCACGGTCCGTGACGCCCGTGGGTTAGCTTCCAGTACGTACACTGTGTCATTAGCAATGGCATACTGCATGTTCATCAGGCCCACGACGTGGAGGTCTCTAGCGATTTTCCTCGTGTATTCGTTGATGGTATCGACGTGCCTGGAAGGTATGCTCACGGGCGGAATCACACAGGCCGAATCACCAGAGTGAACGCCGGCCAATTCAATATGTTCCATGACCGCAGGAACAAACGCATCGGTTCCATCCGCAATGGCATCCGCCTCCGCTTCGACTGCGTTTTCAAGGAACTTGTCAATCAAGATAGGGCGGTCAGGAGTAACGTCCACTGCGGCAGCAACGTACTCCTTGAGCATCTCCTGGTCATGGACTACCTCCATCCCACGTCCACCCAGTACGTATGATGGCCGAACCATCAAGGGATACCCAATCCTCTCGGCAACACTCAGCGCCTCCCCCAGGTTGCTGGCCATCCCCGATTCCGGCATGGGAATACCAAGCTCTCGCATCATCTGACCGAAACGGTCCCGGTCCTCGGCGAGGTCTATGGCCTCAGGTGATGTGCCCAGGATTCTAACGCCAGCCTCGGCCAGTTCGTTGGCGATGTTAAGCGGGGTTTGGCCACCGAACTGAACGATCACGCCCTCAGGTTTTTCCTTTTCATAGATGCTCAAGACATCCTCAACCGTCAGCGGTTCAAAGTAAAGCTTGTCCGAAGTGTCGTAGTCCGTTGAGACTGTCTCGGGATTACAGTTGACCATAATCGTCTCATACCCTTCGTCGCGCAGGGCGAAAGCCGCGTGGACGCAGCAGTAGTCGAACTCAATGCCCTGGCCTATTCGGTTAGGTCCACCGCCCAGTACCATAACCTTGCGCCTGTCGCTGCTTGTCGTCTTGTCCGGTGCGTTGTAGGTCGAGAAGTAGTACGCGGCGTTCTCCACACCGCTCACGGGCACTGGCTCCCACCCCTCAACTACCCCAAGGGAAGTGCGTTTTCGGCGAAGCTCCTTTTCCGGTACACCCAGAAGCTGCGACAGATAGCGGTCTGCAAACCCATCTCTCTTGGCCTGAACAAGCAAGTCATCCGGTAACGTCTTCCCCCTATATCGAAGAATCTTCTCCTCTAATTCGACAAGCTCTTTCATTTGACTGATAAACCACGGCTTGATATAGGTTCTCTCATAGAGTTCCTGCACGTCGGCACCTTTGCGCAGAGCCTCGTAGATGATGAACTGGCGCTCGCTTGTCGCTTCATTGAGAAGGCTCATCAGCTCGCCCAACGATTTGCTGTTCAAGTCCTTGGCAAAGCCCGGTCCATAGCGGCCGTTCTCCAGGGAACGAATCGACTTCTGAAATGCTTCTTTGTAGGTCTTGCCGATGCTCATTACTTCGCCCACCCCCCGCATCTGTGTGCCAAGCCTATCTTTTGCATCCCTAAATTTCTCGAAAGCCCAGCGGGCGAACTTGACGACCACGTAATCGCCGGATGGTGTGTATTTCTCCAGAGTCCCCTCCCGCCAGTAAGGAATCTCGTCTAGGGTGAGCCCGGCGGCTAACTTAGCAGAAACCAGGGCGATGGGGAAGCCAGTCGCTTTGGAAGCGAGCGCTGATGAACGGGAAGTTCTGGGATTGATTTCAATCACCACAACACGGCCGCTCCTGGGGTCGTGGGCGAACTGAATGTTGGTTCCCCCTATTATCTGTATCGCTTCCACAATCTTATAAGAATACTCCTGGAGGCGTTTTTGGAGCGCTTCATCGATTGTAAGCATAGGCGCTGTGCAATAGGAGTCACCAGTATGGACACCCATAGCATCGACATTCTCGATGAAACATACGGTAATCATCTGGTTCTTAGCATCACGGACGACTTCCAGTTCCAACTCCTCCCATCCCAGGACTGATTCCTCTATCAGCACCTGCCCGATAAGACTTGCTGTGATGCCGCGGCTGGCAACGGTGCGCAACTCCTCGACGTTGTACACCAGCCCACCACCGGTCCCCCCCATGCAGTAGGCAGGACGGACGACTACTGGATACCCCAGTTCAACAGCAACCCTTTCCGCATCCTCAACGCTGTACACCGCTCCGCTTCGTGGCATTTCTATACCCAGGCGGTTCATCGTTTCCTTGAAGGCAATCCGATCCTCACCCCTTTCGATAGCATCAATGTTAACACCGATCACCTTGACTCCATACTTGTCAAGGACGCCTGAACGCGCCAGCTCAGAGCTGAGGTTGAGACCCAATTGGCCGCCCAGGTTGGGCAACAGGGCATCAGGCCGCTCTTTCTCCACGATCCGCGCCACCGTTTCGATATTGAGCGGTTCAATATACGTCACATCCGCCATTCCGGGGTCAGTCATGATGGTGGCCGGGTTTGAGTTCACCAGCACGATTTCGTAGCCAAGCTCCCGGAGTGCCTTACAGGCCTGGGTCCCTGAGTAATCGAATTCACAGGCCTGCCCTATCACAATAGGGCCGGAGCCGATAATCATTACCTTCTTGATATCATTCCGCCTCGGCATCCTAAGCGTTTCCTCCTATAGGGGTAGGTTGGAGCATCTGCTCCAACCTGGTCTACTTTCGCACGCTCCAGCCTACCCACTTGTTGATTTTGAACACCCGACTCCTTGGCAACCAGGCAGTTTTGGAATACTAGCTCCAAGAAAGCCTTCGCTTCGCGAAGAATAGAGCCTGTAGCTCGACCATTTGTAGTCACCTGGCGAGAGAACTAAGCCAGCCCTTACAGGATTGTGATGGAGGTAGTTGAGCTTCTCTAGAAGTTTTTCTTCATTATAGATATTGAAGTCGTAGAAGCCAGGCTGCCAAAGGCGGTACCTGAGATTTCGCCTGTGTGATTCAACGCTGTGTTGCGTTTCCGAAGAGCTCTGCTCTGACGTCATAGGGATAGGTGGGTACATACGCAGGGGAGATTGGAGCACACGGGGGGTAGGTTGGAGCATCTGCTCCAACCCATTGGCTACCATCAAGTCGATAATCCGTCTGGCCGTGACTCCTTTTATCCCTTGCATTATCTTCGATATGCTCAATTCTGGCCTTTCCCCTCTATCCCACCAGACTAAGAGGTGCACATGGTCAGGCATTATCACGTAGCCCGTGAGCGTAAAGCTATACTTGTTACTGTAAGAATCCAATTCCTCAAGGAGGATTCGGCAGAATTCTTCATTCCTGAAATAGGGGCGATTTTTGTAAGTGGCCGTGGTGGTAAAATGAACATAGGAACTATCATTGAATTTTGGAAGATTTTTGCGCCGTATCATTTTCTCTTCAACCCACGGGTAGCGTAGAGCATCCCACCGGGTAGGTGAGCGCATCCGCTCTCACCTATGGCTGGAGCAGATGCTCCAGCCTACCCATCAACGAAACGCATCGGCAAAGTCATCTACGCGGTGGATCGACTCCCCCACCCACCCGATGATTATCCGCCCGGAACCAATGACCAGGACTTTGGAGATTTTAGTCATGTTCTCACCTGCTACTCCCACATTCTACTTACCAGCTTCTGCTTCTAGAGCTAGCCCCAGTTCCCTCAGAGCAGACATGAACGAATCAATATCTGCTGCAGTCATTCTGTCTGTAGAGAAAGATGGTTCCTTATGGTTTTTGTAATCACCAACCTTCCTTCCAAAATCTGCAATGTTATTCAGATTTTCCAGGTATCTCTCCGCGGCTTCAGCGCCTTTTTCTATTATATAAAGCCATAGTGAAAGGTTACCATTCGCAGAGCTAACGAAAATCACCTCACCAGCAGGATTACCTTTCCAGAACATCCAGTAGCTATAGCCAGAAACTCCCCAATTGATAAAATCGCCATTGGCACGCCGGCTCTGTTGCAATGCTTTAGCTTCATAGTAGAGTTTCTCGGCGCCTTTGTGTTCACCCTCTCGGCAACGTGTAAGAAAAATCTCCTCATTGATCTTACGTTTCAATACAGTTGACCCTGGTTTTTGGGCATACCCGAATAGCGAAGGAATCAAGACTTTCCTTGATGTACTTTCCTCGAAGCTCTTCACCTGAAGTAGAAGAATGTCAAAGTTGCTATTTCTATTAAGGAAGGTAACCGTAGCTCTTAACGGCTCCACCATTTCATCAACCGCTATCAGGAGTCGCACTTTCCCATTCCGCAAATTCTGCTCGACGTTGTTTGTCAAGTCTTCGGCTATGAGACCGCTGCCGCTAAATTTCTCCATGGATTCATTAAGCGTGCAACCTCTGTAATCCGAAGGCACCTTGTCCGACTTCGAAAAGTAATCATCGGCAATCCTATAAACGTCGTCTGCACTCCATTCGGCCATATAAGAGGCATATTCGATTATTTGACCTATAACTGTGCGGCGTGCTTCAGGATTCTTGGCTAGTTTGGTTTCCACAACTGTTAGGAGACCCTTTTCATCTATGAAAAGGAAGTCTATAGAGCCTGGTGGAACACTGACTTCTCTCCCAATGCATAAGAGGTCGGAAGCTCCTTCGACTATCTCCCCCAACGGAATCAAGGACGGATACCCTTCCAGATAATCCTGCAACTTGCTCTCCTCAGTGAATTTAGTTTGAGCTAAAGGCCTCACTTCATTTCCCTCTATCACCAATACTTTCGCCATTTTTCCCTCCTGTTTCAGCCACCTTGCCTCGCCGTCTCCAAGAATCTATCAAACAGGTAGACATTATCTTGGAGGCCAGAGGAGCCTTGGAAATGGTGTTGCAGAGATGCAATTGGTAGATACCGGCGGCGTAAGCCCGCCACACTGCCGTCTTCCAAAACCAATAGCGTTCTGTTAGTCATCGTTTCTTTTCAATCCTGACTGAGTCGTCTTGGTAGACTATGTCTCCAGCAAATATAGTTGCCGCTATCTTACCCTTGAATTGGCAGCCATCGAAGGGAGTGTTTTTGCCCTTAGAGGCAAAATTCTGGCTGCTGACTACCCACTCCTTGTCCAGATCGAAGAGGGTGATATCGGCCTGGCAGCCAGGCTTCAGCGTGCCTAACTCTCCATACTTGCTGCCAATAATTCTGGCTGGCTCCCAGG
>CAZTRR010000028.1:0-20399 GCA_964616785.1 uncultured Dehalococcoidales bacterium | reverse complement strand
AGAGAAAGTCATTTCTACGGCGGAGATTTGGACCCCGCAGTTCATCACTTCAAGGTAGGGGCAAAGAATGATGGAACGATCACGGCGGTACAAATAAAGGGCGTGTTCGCCAATGCGCCCCCGGGCTGGATACCTTACAATGGCATGGTCCATTTTCATGAAAACACCAGGGTTCATAATCTGTTCCTGGAGAATCGTGGGGCGTTCGTGAATGTGGGACCCACTGCCGCATATCGGTGCGAACAAACCCCGAATGCTCTTTGCATTACCCTGGTATTCAATTACGTGGCGGATGCACTGGGGCTTGACCCGACAGACGTGGCACTGAAGAACGATGGTAGTCATGGAAAAGATATGACGTACCTTTCGGAATTCAAGCGTGACCATGGATTTCCGATTAGAGATAGCCTCAAGGAGTGTATAGAAGCCGGCAAGAAGGCGATGGACTGGGAACAAAAGTGGCACAAGCCAGGGACAAAGAGGCTTCCCAACGGAAAGTACCATGGTATGGCATTCTGTTGGTCCCACGAATGGACTGATACGTCTGGGGTAGGTGTCGCAGGTGTAAGGATTGAAAGAGATGGCTCAGTCGCAGTCCTTTCTTTGCATTCTGACATAGGAGTTAGCGCTGCGACTGCTTATGCGCAGATTGTCGCTGATGAGCTCGGTGTGTGCTACGAAGACGTTACTTTCAGACCCTTCTACGATGTCACCTTTTTCCTGGCAGTACCCGGGGCTTCCAAGAACCTGACTGCTAATGGATACGTGGTCAGGAAAGCCGCCAAGAAGGCAAAGCGGAGACTTCTCGAGTTGGCCACGAAGACTGGAGAGTATGCAACTCACATATACAAACCTCTTTTTGAAGGTATGAAATGGGATGACCTGGATGTCAGGGACAACATGGTCTATGTCAAAGCCGACCCATCGAGAAAAGTGCCGGTGAAGGAAGTGGTTGAAGTAGGACGCTATGGCTTTGGTGCAACCCACGGGCCTGTCTATGGTTGGGCCTGGCATACTCAAGGAATCTACTTGGGAGAAGCTGCGCTTCGGCATCCCCTGTGCAGGCAAGCACATTTCATGGAGGTGGAAGTGGATCCCGAGACCGGGGAGGTTGAAATAACGAAGGTTGTCAACGTCAATGACGTCGGGAAGGCAATAAACCCAGAAGCTTGTGAAGGCCAGCAGTACGGCGGCACCTATATGGGGGCAGGCAGGAACAAATTCGAAGAGGTGATATGGGACCCGCAAACCGGGGTGAAGCTCAACGCCGACCTTCTCAACTACAAAGTCCCTACCATGCTTGATTGCGGGCCTATCGAGACAATTCTCGTCGAAACTGGCATGGGATGGGGCCCATATGGGTCTGTTGGGATTGCCGAAGACGTTGCCACCATGGTAGATGGGCTTATGGGCCCGGCTGTGTACAATGCCATAGGTAAACGGATCAATGACTATCCCATCACTCCGGACAAGGTCCTCCAAGCATTAGGAAAGGGGAGCGAATGAAATGAGGAAATTCACACACACTAACGCATCCACTGTAGAGGAGGCGACCTCACTCCTGAAGCAGTCCAAGGGTAGAGCAGAGCTTATCGCAGGTGGCACGGACCTGCTCGGCCAGATGAAGGACGAGATACTCCCTGAATACCCTGAGATCATAGTCAATATCAAGACTATTCCAGGTCTGGATTATATCAAGGAACAGGACAGGACACTCAAGATCGGCGCTCTAACCAGGCTCGAGGACATAGCCAAGGACAAGACCATAAAGGATAGGTATGCCACACTTGCAGAGGCGGCCCATAGAACGGCTTCCCCCCATATCAGGGAGATGGGTACTATCGGCGGGAACATATGTCAAAGCACCAGGTGCTGGTACTACTGGGTCCCTAACAACAGGTTCAACTGCATGAGGAAGGGTGGCAGAATATGCTACGCCATGACCGGGGAAGGGAGATACCATTCAGTATTCGGAGCCGTCGGAGTGACCAGCCCTCCTTGCTCATCAGATTGCCCAGCTGGCGTGGACATCCCCTCGTATATGAGTCGAATCAGGGATGGAGACCTCGTCGAAGCCGCCAGGATACTACTCCAATTTAACCCGCTTCCAGCAATAACAGGAAGGGTCTGCCCCCACTTCTGTGAGCAAGAGTGCAATCGAGGTGAATTTGATGAACCTATGTCCATAAGGTCTATCGAGCGCTTCGTAGGTGACCATATTCTGGACAATGCAACCAAAATCATCAGACCGCCTGAAATCGACGCTGGCAAGAGTGTGGCCATTGTGGGTTCTGGACCGGCTGGTCTCTCAGCTGCGTATTACCTTAGAGGGTTCGGCCACAGCGTAACCGTATTTGAGCGTATGGAAGAACCAGGGGGATTGCTCACTTATGGCATACCCCCGTACAGACTCCCGAAGGATATTGTCAAGAGGCAAATCAAAACCCTCGAGGGCACAGGAATCCAATTCAAGCTTGGAGTCAATATAGGCAAGGATACAAGTATCGAGGAGCTCATGAAGAGCTTCGATGCTGTGTTCCTTGCATGCGGCGCTTGGAAAGAAAGGCCATCGGGGGCAAAGGGGGAGCAGTTGATGATGTCAGGTCTGGAGTTTCTGAGAAAAGCGAATCTTGGGGTTAGAGAGGTCCCTGGGAAGAAAGTCGCGGTAATAGGTGGCGGAAACGTTGCCATTGACGTGGCCAGGACGCTGCTGAGGATGGGAGCTGAGCCTTTGGTGGTTTACAGGCGTAGTGAAGCCGAGATGCCAGCCGTAAGCGAGGAAGTCAAGAAAGCCAAGGAAGAAGGCATCGCATTTGAGTTTCTTACCCTGCCAGTCGAAGCCTCGAAGAACAATGGCAAAATAGCCCTCAAGTGCGTGAGAATGAAACTGGGGCCTCTGGATGAGACAGGAAGACCTCGACCAGTGCCTATAGAGGGCTCTGAGTTCACCGCCGAGTTTGATGCTGCAGTGAAGGCAATTGGGGAGGAACCGGATACATCGAGCGTTCCTTCCGAGTTCCTGGACAAGAATGGACGGCTGAAGATAGATCCCTCCAGCCATTTGCTGGGCAAGAACGTCTTTGTCGGAGGGGATTTCGTCACCGGCCCGTCCACGGTCGTGGGAGCCATAGCTGCGGGTAGGGAAGCTGCCAGCTTGATAGACCGATCCCTCAAGAATGTGGGAAATCAAGTTGAAGACAAGGACAAAGAGACTGTTCAGCTTCCTAAGAAGTTCAACGCTTCCTACCTTAAGAGGACGAGTAGGGTCAAGACGCCAGAGCTCCCGGTTTCTGACAGGGTCAAGGGTATAGATGTTGAAGATGTCCTCGGCTTGGCCTTAAGTGAGGTTCAAACGGAGGCAAATAGGTGTTTCAATTGTGGATGTGTGGCAGTCAACAACTCAGACCTCGCCCCAGCGCTAATAGCTCTGGATGCGAAGATTAAGACTACGAAGAGACTCGTTGAAGCGGAGAAGTTCTTCGCAGTAGAAGGAGAGAGGACAACACTACTGGCTGACGACGAGATAGTGACCGAGATTCAAGTACCGACACCCAGCGCTGGAACAAAGAGCAAGTTCATCAAGTTCGCGCTCAGGAAGTCTATTGACTTCCCAATAGTCAACTGTGCGTCAGCAATTGAGAGTGAAGGAGGGGTAGTAAAGTCAGCCAGAATATGCTTGAACGCAGTATTCAACAACCCGTGCAGGGCAATCGAGGCAGAGGAGTCAATTATAGGCAAATCGATAGATGAGTCGACTGCGGAGGCTGCTGGTAACGCAGCCATTGCAGACGCGTGTCCCCTAGCAGACAACAGCTACAAGATTCAAATAGCCAGGGCACTGGTCAAGAGAACAGTATTAGCCTGTAAGTCAGCTTGATTCTTGTTTCTGTTAGCGGTATTATGGTAGACTCGGCACGGAAAGCCCAGGAGAAGCCCGAAAGGAGGTGCTAATGGTGTGAAGATTGACAACAGTCACGAGTTATACTGGAGTCTAAATCATTGAAGGAGGGTTAAGTTGAAAAAGAAAGGACTATTGCTGGTGGTGGTCGGCGTTTGCATGGCTTTGATGTTGGTAGCGGGTTGTGCACCGGCCGCGGCGCCTCCAGAAGAGGAGTTGCCACCTCCAGAAGAGGAAGGACCAGCTGCAGAGTTTGTGCCATTCAAGGGATTGGCTGACGTCCCGGAGATAGCTAACAAAGAGCCTATCTTCGTAGTACTGCAGGGAAACGTCGGTGAGGGCGCTCTGGCGCCTTTCTTGGACAGGTTTTCAGAGAAAACCGGCGTGCCGATTCAGTACGAAGAGATGATCATGTCGGTCCTCTATCCGAGGGTCAACGCAGAGCTTATGGCCGAGTCTGGTGCCTATGACGTCATCTGTATAGAGGCTTCTTCAACCAACGAGTGGGCACCTTTTCTCTATTCATTCCAGGAGATGGCCAAGAAATATGACCCGATGGGAGTACCTGGTCTGGATGAGGACACTGCCGGGATTCATCCGGCGATTGTAAGGTGCTGCAGTGGTGCTGATGGCGAACTATATGGGTTGCCATACTACACCTATCAGCAGGCCACTTTCTATCGTAAGGACGTCTTCGAGGACCCCACCGAGAAGGCAGACTTCAAAGCCAAATATGGCTATGAGCTGGCACCGGCCACAACCTGGGACGAGGTTTACGACCATGGTGAGTTCTTCACCCGGAAGGCTGGCGAGTTGCTCAAGGGTGAACCCCTGGAGCAAGACATCTACGGCCTGACACAGATGGCCGGCCGATTCGAGATCAATGACGAGATTAGCGTTCGTATCTGGAGCAGAGGGCCCGAAGCTGGTGGTAACTGGCTGACCATAATGAGAGATGCTTCTGGTAACCCGACCGAATATGTTATCACCAAGAAGAACAAGCAGGTACTCAAAGACGCGTTAACAGAATATAAGGAATGCCTCCAGTGGTGTTCCCCTGGTTGTTTAACCGGCTTCTGGGATTACTGCACTGCCCAAATGGTGGCTGGTCTTGCCATGGAAGACCCTCATCTGTACCTTCCTCTGGACCAGTGGGCGTTCACGGTTGAGGCTGAAGTCCCGGGCGCTGAAATAGCGTTTGCTCCTTCTCCTGGTCCAGTTCGTGGGCAGGGTTATATTGGTACCTTCAATAACGGCGTCGTTGAGGTCACAAAGAACCCCGAAGCTTGTTACTGGGTGTGCAGGTACCTTAGCTCCTATGACGTCCAGAAAGAGCTGATTGAAAGTGGGTGGTCTGGTATCCGGATGGATGTATACGAGGACCCCAAGTATCAAAGCGCGGAGTGGGATAAGCTAATTGGACTCAGAGGCAGGATGTTGAAAGAGGTTTGGGACATGATGGACCCGTACGTCAATGACATCATCCACTTCAACAGTGATGCCATGGGGAAAATCTATGAGGAGCAGATTATTATCTGCCACGAGGCTGCCACGGGCACGACGACGATAGATGAAGGGGTCAAAAGGATGACTGACACCACCATCGACTTGCAAACCCGATTCGGTTCAATCCCGATTCGAGAAGAGAAATAAGAAGGCTCAAGGAATCCCCCGGGGAGTTGCCTCCCCGGGGGATTTTCCAGTTGCGCTATCGGCAAGGCAACAAAAAGCACTATAGGGAGTGACTTATGTCTGCTTCTAGGGACAAAGCTGGAGCGGAGGTACTGCCATCTGACTTGGGCAGAAAACAGTCAGTCTGGGAAGTCCTAACCAGCGAAAAATACTTCAAGTGGACGCTTCTCAGTCCGCTGCTGTTACTGCTGATACTATTTCTGATTTACCCGTTTCTTTATTGCATATACTACTCATTCTTCACCTATGGTGTGAGGGCGGCACCCGTTTTTATTGGTCTAGATAACTACCGGGCTGTATTGCATGATGTGAGATTCTGGGCAGCTCTGGGCAAGACCACCCAGGTTTTGATTATCTCCCTGGTTGTTGAGCTAGGGCTCGGCTTGGGCATTGCCTTGCTGTTTAACCGGGAATTTCGAGGACAAAACGCAGTCAGGGGGCTTTGTCTGCTTCCCCTGTTGATAATGCCTCTGGCTATGTCGATGATATGGAACTTCATACTGCAATATGACTTCGGTGCGGTGAACCAGATTCTACTTGCACTTGGCGGGGGCAAGATACAATGGTTTCACCCTGACTATGCAATATACACCATCTGCTTTATCAATATCTGGCAGTGGTTTCCGTTTGCCACATTTGTATTGCTTGCCGGTTTGAAAGGTCTGCCCAAGGATTCTTTTGAGGCGGCAAGAGTCGATGGTGCCTCCGGTTGGTTTACTTTCCGCAAGTTAACCCTGCCTATGTTAAGTCCCCTGATAATGATTATCGTGCTGCTGCGCACAATGTGGCTAATAAGGATATTCGACCCTCTGTATGGCACAACGCGTGGCGGTGCCAATACTGAGGTACTGGATTGGATGGTCTATCGGAACGCATTCGTTTTCTTTGACGTTGGCTACGGTTCAACCCTGGCAATCGTATCTCTATTTGGGACCATAGTCCTTTGTGCCATTCTGTTCCGGCAATTGATGAGGGCGTTGGGTGTGACAGGGCAAGCATGACTAAGATTGTGAGATAGCGAGGAGACGAAAATGAGGAAACCGGTCAATTCGTTCTTGTTTTGGTTGGCAACAGTGTTTGTGCTGTTTATCGTGATAGCTCCGATATCGTGGATTTTTGTAACTGCATTCAAGATTCCTAGAGACATATATACGCTGGACCTGACAAGACTGTTAGTGTTCAGCCCTACTTTGGACAACTTCTGGTACCTGTTCAGCCAAACACCATATTGGCACGAGTTTGGAAATACAGTGATTATCAGCGTGGTTAGCACGGTGCTAGTAATGCTCGTTTCATTGCCCGCCGCCTATAGCTTTGCCCGATGGAACACGGGCAGCGGTCATCTGCTTTTTATCACCATTTCAACCAGAATGTTCCCGGCAGTTGTAGCGGCTATTCCGATGTTCTTCTTGTACAAGCAACTGCATATTGCTGATAGCCACATTGGCATCATTATGCTGTATACATATTTCAATATGTCATTTGCCACCTTCCTGCTGTATGGGTTTTTTAGAGAAATACCTGAAGAACTCGAACAGGCGGCCCTAATAGATGGCTACAAGCGGATGGAAATATTCAGAAAGGTGATTTTACCCCTAATTGGACCAGGGGCGGCGATTACCGCGGTATTCTGCTTGGTATTTGCCTGGAATGAGTTTCTTTACGCCCTTCTGTTTACCCGGTTAGCGGCCAGAACGCTCTCCTTGGGGATATCATCCTTGTGGGGTGCTATCGAGATTCAGTGGGGACCTATGGCGGCCGGTATCGCTGTGGGTATTCTACCCACGTTGATTGCCGCTTGGTTTATGCAGCGATATATAGTCCGCGGACTGACCTTTGGAGCGGTCAAAGGATGACAGGGCAGCCCTCTTGTCCCTTTGGAAACAGTCGTGTGAATACCAGTGGCAGCTCTGGATGATAGGGCTATAGAATTGGAGGGCTTTAAGAACGATGAAGAAGATACTACCACCGATGTCGAGGGGAAACTGGATTTTCTGGTCGATCATAGTCTTCATCGGTTTCAATTTGCTCTGGCTCGGGGTGGTGGAAGCGTATGTCCCGCAATGGGTAGGAGCAGTAATTGGGCTCGTCATCTCGGTTGCCTTGTTTAGATATGGTCCTCGAGAAGGGGAAACGGAGGAAGAATAGACATGGCTGAGGTGAAGCTTGAAAATGTGACCAAGTTGTATGGACGGAAGAGAGCTGTCAGTGATGTGAGTTTTAGTTGCAAGGACGGAGAATTCTTCACTATCATTGGTCCAACCGGGGCGGGAAAGACGACGATTCTGAAAATGATAGCCGGCATAGAGGAGATTACCTCGGGGAGGATATACTTCAATGAGCAAGTGGTTAATGAGCTCCCTCCCCAAGAGAGAGATGTATCCATGGCCTTTGAGAGCTACAATCTCTATCCCCATTTCTCAGTCTATGACAATATAGCTTTCCCGCTGAGGGCATCCATAAGGAGAGAGAAGATATCACCGCAGGAAGAGAAGCGAAGGGTTGAAGAGATGGCTAATTTCCTGGGAATCGGGGAGTTGCTAGACAGAAGGCCGCAGCATCTCAGCGGAGGTGAAAAGCAACGGGTTTCTCTGACAAGGGCGCTGGTGAGAAGACCTCAAGCCTTCCTACTTGATGAACCTATAGCCCACCTTGATGCGAGGTTAAAATTCTCCACCCAGACGCTTCTTAAGGAGCTTGCCGGCGAGCTGGGAACGACCATTATCTATGTGACCCACGATTATCGAGAGGCCCTGGCATTGTCTGACCGAATGGCGGTTCTGAGACAAGGCCAGATTGAGCAGATTGGCATACCTAGCGTGATATATGATACTCCTTCAACCGATTTTGTAGGCAGATTCATAGGCGAGCCCCCGATCAATCTGATAGACGGCGAGGTGGTTACCAGAGATAACAAGACATTCTTCGAGGCTGGAGATGATTTCACCATCCAGATTCGGCAGGATTTGGTGGGCTCGATGGAGAAGGCAGCAAGACAAGAAGATGGCAAACGCGTGGTCCGCCTTGGCATCAGGGCTAATAACATAGAGATGTCCAAAGAGAAAATGTCTGCTAGGTCTTTTGAGCTACCTATATATGCAGTTACAGCGGAAGCCGATGGCTTCATGGTTACCTTCGAGTTAAGGCATGTCTTCCTTCAGGTGCGTACAAGAGAGCGTGAGGACTACCGTTCGT
Organism: uncultured Dehalococcoidales bacterium; assembly: GCA_964616785.1. Lineage (GTDB taxonomy): Bacteria > Chloroflexota > Dehalococcoidia > GIF9 > UBA5629 > JAUVVE01. The sequence continues at coordinate 11,614 of CAZTRR010000028.1, read as the reverse complement.
CTGACAAGGTCTGGCTCGATTTTGACGAGGACAACATACTCTTTTTCAAGAAGACGATAGAGGTATCCAAGGCATAGGAGTCGAAAGTGAGCAGAATCAGTGTTAGTCACGTTTGGAAGATATACGAAGGGAATGTAGTAGCGGCCAGAGACGTGAGTTTTGCCTGCGAGGACCAGGAGTTTCTGGCTATTGTAGGTCCCTCGGGAAGCGGCAAGAGTTCGATGTTGAGGATGATCACGGGCTTGGAGGCAACTACCAGGGGGGAGATATCGTTCGACGGAAAGGTTGTCAATAACTTGACGCCGGCTGAGCGGAACGTTGCTCTGGCTTTTGAGTCATATGCACTCTACCCGCGATTGACCGTTTACGAGAATATCGCTTTCCCTTTGCAGGCAAGAGGCATAAGCAAGCCCGAAGTGGATAAGATGGTCAAATCTATCGCTGAAGACCTGGAGGTGACCGATATTCTGGACAAAAGACCATCGGCCGTCAGTGGTGGTCATCAGCAGAGGGTTTCGCTAGCCAGGGCTCTCGTCCGAAAGCCGAGCGTAACCCTTCTTGACGAGCCCATTTCACATATGGACCAGCGTGTGCGTCTTGAGATAAGGGCACGGATCCGGAGAATTCATCATGACCTCAAGAGCACCACGATTTTCGTCACCCATGATCAAGCGGATGCAATCGCTCTCTGTGACCGAGTGGCAGTCTTGAATAACGCTGAACTCCAACAGGTTGGAACGGTTGATGAGATATGGAATCAGCCAGCGAACAGATTTGTGGCGAGTTTTGTTGGTGAACCTCCGATGAATTATGTCAACGCAAAGGTCGAGGATCCCCAGCATGTTTCCATACTCACTAAGGAAGGGAAGAGGACTTTCGAGTTCAAGGGTGAAGTCGACCAGAAACTTGTTGGCTCTGAAGAGGTTACCTTAGGTGTCCGGCCCCAGCAGGTTACGGTCTTGCCCAGTAAGCGAAAGGAGGCATCTATTGCTGGTACCGTTAGGGTTATCGAGTTCCAGGGGGCTAGTAGAGTCCTCAAGGTAGGACTGGAAGACCGCGATAACACTGAAGTTAAGGTGGTTGTGCCAATGGAGATAGCGGGCCATGTGGGAGACACTGTTTGGCTGGAGTTCAGCCCAGAGATTATCCATCTTTTCGATAAAGATACGCCTATTATCCGCCGAGCGGGTTGATAGGTAAGTCAAGCTAGGTTTTGGATACCAAACGACTTGTACCGGCTGCAGCCAGCGCTCAATAGTTGCAGCCCAGAATCTCTCTAACCTCAGAAATGGCGGCATGTCCAAGGCACCGAAGAAGATGTTCGATACTGTCTGAGGGCCAGGAGGCATGGTACTTATGGTGAGTAGTCCGAGAACTGTTCGGGTACCTCAACTGGCGTGGTATGGGGATACTGAGCTTGAGATAGACTTCCCGGATTCATGGGAAGTCATCACCTGCTACATGCGTGGTCATGATGCCCCTCCTCTAAGTGAAGCTGAAATCAGAAAAACTTTCCATAATCCCATTGGCACGAAGACTATACGGGAATTGGCCAAAGGTAAGAAAGAAGTGGCGATACTTTTTGATGATATGACACGACCTACGCCGTCTGCGGTACTGATACCTCATGTTCTGGAAGAGCTTGCTGACGCTGGTATTCCTGATGATAACGTACGGTTTATCGCTGCCATTGGAGCTCACGGTTCCATGAACGGGATAGACTTCAGGAAGAAGCTGGGCGATGAAGTGATGGGCAGATTTCCAGTCTACAACCATAATCCCTATGAGAATTGCACTCCACTGGGAATGAGTAGCCAGGGCACACCAATATCCATCAATAGTGAAGTTATGTCTTGCGACCCCAAGATTGGCATTGGTTATATCGTGCCGCATCTATTGAGCGGCTTTGGTGGCGGCAACAAGATAATCCTGCCAGGGGTGGCTGCTATGGATACTATAGACGCCAATCACGCCAGGCTGGGGCTTTCTTCGACAATTGGCATAGGCAAATATGAAGGCAACGTGCTGGAGGAGGACATAAACGAAGCGGGCAAAATGGCCGGACTTGACGTTAAGGTAGACGTCATTCTCAACCTAAAAAGGGAGATAACGGCTCTCTTTGTCGGTGATCCTGTCGAGGAACACGTACAGGGGGTGAAACTAGCGAAGGAACACTACGCGACGGATATGGTTAACGATGCTGACATTGTCGTCGCCAATTGCTATTCGAAGGCCAACGAGATGGTTTTGGCTCCGGGGGTAGCGTCTCCACTTCTGTCGCCGGAGGGTGGCGACATGGTGCTCATAGTGGTCACTCCGGAAGGACAGATGAATCACTACTTCCTCAGAAGCTTTGGTAAGAACTTCGGTGGCCGAGCTTGGGCTCGCAGAACAAGCCTGCCTCGAAACACCAAGAGGCTTACTGTCATGGCACCCTACTCAGACAAAGTCGGCGGTGATTGGGTAGCGCCGTATGAGTCCATTCATTGGGCAAGAACGTGGGCTGACGTAATCCAGGAGCTCAAGAGCAAGCACGGTGACAAGGCAAAGGTAGCAGTTATTCCAGATGCAACGGTGCAGTATTTTCCAGGCGCGTTGTGAATACGAAGAAGCTATAGGTGCTGGAGGAAGGCGTAAATCACCGAATTCCCAGCCTATGAAAGGGTGACGGTAATATCAAAAGAGCCATAGTGATCGATGCAAAAGACAACGTAGCTACTGCTCTGACGAGCATTCAGAGCGGGGATATGGTGATGGTTGTGTCGTCGTCACAGAAGAAGGTCTGTGAAATCAAGATTACCCGGGCCGTACCGTTTGGGCATAAGCTAGCCATAGCGGCTATCAGAAAAGGGGACAAGGTCATCAAATATGGAGAGCCGATTGGCCATGCCTCACGAGACATTGGCCCTGGTGACTATGTCCACATCGATAATGTAAACAGTAACCGTATTCAACTGCCGAAGGCATGGTATAGCAAAGAGCCATGATTACGACGTTTCGAGGGTATGAAAGACCGGATGGTTCGGTTGGAGTGCGCAACCATATCGTGGTCATGGCTGTGGCTGATTGTGTTGAGCCAGTAGCCAGAATTATTGCTGACGGAGTGGAGGGAGCGGTGGCCATCTCGCAGTACCATGGTTGTATTGCCGGCGAAATGGTAGCCAATACTCTCATCGGAGTAGGTAAGAACCCAAATGTGGCAGCGGTCCTGCTGGTAGGGATGGGCTGTGAGAGCATGGCTGTAGATTCCCTAGGCAACGCAATCAGGGAGTCGCGCAAACCGACGGACTGGATTTCAATACAGGAGCTGGGGGGAACTTCCAATGCCGTGACGGAGGGTAAACGAATTCTTAGGGCTATGTTGGAAAAGGTCGGGGGCTTGAAGCGAGAGGAGTTTGGTGTCAGTAAATTAGTGGTCGGGGTTAAGTGTGGTGCTTCAGATACCACGAGTGGGCTGGCAGCTAATCCGGCGGTTGGTGCCACCGCTGATATGTTGGTGGATGCTGGTGGAGCGGTACTCATGAGTGAACCTGAGGAAGCGATAGGCGCCGAGGAGCCCCTAGCTAAGAGAGCTATTAGCGAGGAAGTCAGGAAAAGAATCTACAGAATGATAGGCGATGAGGAGAAGCGGTGCTCGGTTCCGGGTGTTCAGACTGAACTCCTGTGCAGAGGAAATGTCGAGGGTGGTCTGACGACCATCGAAGAGAAGTCGCTGGGTGCCATCTATAAGAGTGGTAGCCGACCCATCAAAGGGGTGTTGGAGAACAGTAATCGCTTGCTGGAGAGGGTTCCGAAGGAAGGGGGTTTCTACCTCCAGGATGGCACCCATCTAGAGCCTATGACGATGTCTTCCATGGCAGCCGCTGGGGCTCAAATAATTGTCTTCATCACCGGCCGTGGTGGCACCTTCGGACACGCTATAGTGCCACTAATTAAGGTTACTGGCAACTCTGATACCTATCTGAGGATGAAAGACGACATGGACATTAACGCCAGCACCATTATTGAGGGACAAGAGTCCGTCGAGGCGGTAGGCCGACGGATATTCAGCGAGATCATAGAAGTGGCATCAGGGAAGCGCACCCGGGGTGAAGTCTTGGGCTACGATAATTTCTCTGTCTTTCAACGCGACCCGAGGTTGGATGCTTTGCTGGGGATTAGTCAATCATAGGGCCGGTCATAGCGGGGCGACTGCTGACAAATGGACACGACGGGAAGAAGGTCAAATGACAACGGGAGAAACAACGAACATGAAGACGCTAGTCGAGAAGGCATACAGGCTCGGTCACGAATATGAGAAGACCTACAGGGGCTGTGGCCAGTGCTTGGCAGCCGCAGTCCAAGATGCTCTTGACATCAGAAATGACGATATCTTTAAGGCGCTGACTGGCTACGCCGGTGGGGGTGGTACAGTTGGTGATTCTGGGTGTGGAGCGTATGTGGGCGGGATTCTGTTTCTGGGCCTGCTGCTGGGGAGAGAAAGAGATAACTTTGCCGATGCAGAGGGTATTCGGTTTAAGAGCTACGAGTTGGCCAGGAAGCTACATGGCAGGTTTATCAACGAATACGGGTCTGTAATATGCCGGGACATTCAAACCAAAGTCATGGGACGTCCCTACTATCTTGCTGATCAAGATGACATGGACAAGTTTGACAGAGCTGGAGGGCATGCGACAGTGTGTCCTGACGTGGTTGGCAAGGCCGCTAAGTGGACGGTGGAACTAATACTGGCTGAGAATCTGTTGCCAAGGTGACAATCTCATTGGAATGCAAGGCACGAAAGGAGGTATAATTATGCAAGAAGTCATGTGGCATGGTCTGGGTGGGCAGGGTGTGGTGGTGGGCTCGTCCGTCCTGGGGACCGCTCTAGGCATCTATGAAGGGAAATACGTCATGTCTATTCCCAGTTTTGGTGCCCAGCGCCGAGGCGCCCCTGTAACCGCTCTCACCAGAATCTCCGAATCTCCGATACGGAGACGGTCGAAAGTAGGTGATCCCGATTATATTGTGCTCCTCGAGGATTCGCTGGTTTCCATTGCTATTGCCGGTTGCGGTCACGAGAAGCCTCGTCAGATTATAGTGAACTCTAAGAAGTCACTAGCTGACCTTGGCCTGACTGAGTGGCCAGACTGCACCATAGTGGACGCAGACGCGATAGCTTTGGAGATAATAGGTAGGCCTATCGTCAATTGTGTTATGGTGGGCGTGCTGGCAGCAGCTACACATCTCGTTAAGCTTAGCTCGGTGGAGAAAGCTATCGCTGACGTGCTTGACGCGCGCATCGCGAAACAGAACACAGCCGGTGCCAAAGGAGGTTACAATGCCGTTGATGGGAGGTCAGGAAATTGAAAGCTACAGCAAGTGGTAGAACCGCTTACCCTGGTCCACACTGGAAAGCTGGGGACATCCCAATAAAGGTTGGCAGCTGGAGCAGCATTAAGCCTGTATTCACCGAGAAGTGCAACTTCTGTCTCCTTTGCTGGGTATTGTGTCCAGACGGGGCTATCATGCAGAAGGATGACAAGACACTGGTTGTCGACAAAGACCTCTGCAAGGGCTGTGGCATTTGTGCCTATGAGTGCCCGATAGAAGCGATAGAGATGAAGCCTGTGGAAGGCTAAGAAACAAAACGCAGCAGACCAACGCATTTTGAAGTAAGTAATTCAAGAAAGGTTAACAGAAGAAAATGGGTGAAAAGAAATTCATAACTGGGGATATTGCGGTAGCCCATGCCGTGAAACTGGCCAGAGTGGGGGTGGTTTCTGCATATCCCATTACGCCTCAAACTCCGATAGTTGAGCAAATTGCCAACTTCATTGGCAATGGCGAGCTCAATGCCGATTACATCAAGGTAGAGGGTGAGCACTCGGCTATGGGAGGTTGCCTTGGTGCCTGCATGGCCGGTGCTAGGGCGTTTACGGCCACCGCATCCCACGGTCTTGCTTATATGCATGAGATGCTGACCTATGTCGCGGGAGGGCGGTTTCCCATAGTCTTGGCTGTCGCCGGCCGCACAATAGGCCCGCCCTGGAGCATATGGGGTGAACAGCAGGATTCAATCCAGCAGCGGGATACCGGCTGGATCCAGCTGTATGCAGAAACAGCCCAAGAGGCTTTGGACACCGTTCTTCAGGCTTTCAAGATAGCTGAGAACCCTGAAGTATTTACCCCGGTGATGGTGTGTCTCGATGGCTTCAACGTTTCACATACAGAAGAACTTGTGGATATACCGGACCAGGATGCCGTAGACAGGTTCCTTCCCCCATTCAACCCAGGCGCAACCCTGAACCCTGATGAGCCAATGACTCTGGCCATGGGTGCCCCCGGTCAGTTGTCCACAACTTGGCGGTTCGAGCAATTCCAGGCAATAGTAGGTGCTAAAAGCGTCATAGAGAAGGTAGACAAGGAGTTCGGAGAGATGTTCGGCAGGTCATATGGTGGACTTGTAGATGCCTACAAATGTGAAGACGCCGAGGTCATAATAGTATCCATGGGGGGCCTGGCTACCGGAGCTGCTCGCGATGCGGTAGACAATATGCGCCTCAGCGGGACACCTGCCGGTACCTTAAAACTGAGGGCCTTTCGCCCTTTCCCTACCGACATTGTCAAGCGCTACCTTAGCCCGGCTAAGACCGTGCTGGTCATCGACCGGGATTGCTCTTACGGCAACGAAGGTGCTGTCTGCAGTGATGTCCGGGCTGCGCTTTACGGTGTGCATCCCTGCCCCACCATTACTAACTTCATAGGTGGCTTGGCTGGCGCGGATTTGACACCTGAGGAAGTCCAGGAAATGGCCCAAGAGGCAACAAAAACTGCAGATGTTGAGCGACACGATATCATATTTCAGTATACGGAGTAGAGAGATGAAAATTAAGGAAATCCCCCAAGAAGAGTTGATAGCTGGTTCCATGAGCTGCGCCGGCTGTAGTGAATTGCTGGCTACCCGCTTGGCACTTAAGGTGCTTGGCGCACGCACCATCTTTATAGTCCCAGCAGGCTGTATGTCCAGCGTGAACTGCTACTGGCCGCAGATGCCGTTTCGGGTGCCCATGTTTGTTGGTCCCTTCGCCGCCACCGGGGCTATAGTTCAAGGTGCCAGCGCTGGATTCCGTTTCAGGGGCATGAAGGATATCAATGTAGTGGGGTTAGCCGGAGACGGCGCAACCGCTGACATCGGGCTAGCCTCGCTTTCCCAGGCTATCGTGGGTGGAAGGAAGTTCATTTACATCTGCCTGGATAATGAAGCCTACATGAACACTGGAACCCAGTGGAGTTCGACCACTCCATACGGAGCTATAACTACCACGACGCCTGTCCCTGAAGTAATACAGGAAAAAGAACAGAACAAGAAGGACATATTCGGTATCGTAATGGCTCATAACATCCCCTACGCAGCCACTGCCTGCCCCAGTTATCCATTCGACTATATGGAAAAAGTCCGTAAAGCGGCCAGCGTAGATGGTCCAGCCTACATTCAAGTCCTAACGCCTTGCCCTCCGGGTTGGGGCTATCCAGAGGAAAGGAGTATTGAGATGGGGCGCATGGCTGTTGAGAGTGGGATGTGGTACCTGTGCGAGTACGAGAACGGGCAGCTCAGATTTACTTATAGGCCCAAGAAAAAGAGGCCGGTCTCAGAGTTCGTGTCAGCTCAGGGCAGATTTCGCAGAATGAAGCCGGAACATATCGCTGATTTGCAAAGCCGCGTCGACAAGCGATTAGCTCGCTTGGAGGCGATGGCTGGTGTTAAGTAGCAGCAAGGAGCAATAATAAGACAAGGGAGGCAAGGTGAAGGCATGAGAACCTCGGCAGAATACTTCTCAGACTTGAAGAAAATGAAACCCAATCTGTATATCGGAGGTAAGAGGTTAGGCCGGGATGACCCCAGGGTTAAACCAGGTATAAATGTTGTGTCCGTCACTTTTGATCTGGCGCAGAACCCGGAATGGGATGAAGTGATGACCGCCACCTCTCATTTGACAGGGAAGAAAATCAATCGTTATACCCACCCTCCCCAGAATCCATACGACTTGATGCAGAAGCAGAAGATGATCCGTTTGCTCGCCCAGAGGGTCGGCGGTTGCATACAAAGATGCATGGGCTATGATGGCTTGATTGGTCTTTCTATCGTGACCAAAGAAATGGATGAGAAATACGGAACAGACTACCACGGTCGGTACATCGAGTATTTGAGGTACTATCAGGAACGTGATTTGGCGGCCACTTGTGCCCAAACGGATGTAAAAGGCGACAGGATGAAAAGGCCTTTTGAACAACCAGACCCCGATGCGTACGTTCATGTGGTTGAGAAAAGAGATGACGGGATTGTGGTAAGAGGGGCAAAGCACTGTATTACAATGGCGGCGTATGCAGATGAGCTAATAGTGATTCCAACACGTGCCTTGAGGGAAGAGGACAAGGACTATGCTGTCGCCTTCGCAATCCCGGCAGACTGGGATCGCATATATCAGATCACCCGCCCGGTCTGGCTAAGGGAGAGAAAAGAAGTCAAGTCCCCCTTCTCTAGCTACGGTGTCTCCGATTCCCTTATCGTATTTGATAATACCTTCATCCCTAAAGAAAGGGTTTTCATGTGCGGTGAGTGGGAGTTCGGCAGAAGACTTGCCTTGCTCTTTGCCGATTCCCATAGGCATAGCTATACAGGATGCAAACCGGCGGTATCCGACATATTGTGCGGGGCAACAGCTCTTGCTGCCGAGGCCAACAATATTGAGAGAGTTGACCATGTGCGGCAGAAGCTATCTGAGTTTGCCGGCGGAGGAGAGCTGGCATTTGCTGCTGGTGTGGCAAGTGCTATCTACGGGGCGAAGACATCTTCCGGCACTTTCTTCCCCAATGCAGTGTACGCCAATGTGGGAAGAAGACTTATGGGGGAAACCATTTATCACGAATTCAACATACTAACCGAGATAGCCGGCGGTTTGGCGGTAACGCTGCCTTTTGAGGAGGAGTTCAGCAGCAAAGAAACCAAGGCCTACATGGATAAGTATATAATGAGAAATCCGAAAATCTCCCCCAAAGACTCACACCACATCTGGAGGTTTGTCGAAGACATGGCTGCCTCGCCTATGAGTTCCTGGTATCAAATTGCGGGGGTTCATGGTGGTGGTTCACCAATCATGGAAACAATTACTCTCAACGCCGAGTACGATTATGAATCGAAGAAGAATATAGCGAAGTACCTGGCTGGTATCAACAAGGAATTGGACCAGTCAAAGGACCTAAACGAGAAACCTTTCAGCGCACTTCCACCCGAGCACAGCCAAGAGAAGTAGGAAAGATAAAGAGGGAAAACCATGGGTAGCCGCTATGAATCGAGCTCCGAGGGAAAAGCGTTTCTAGACAAATTCCGCCTCCCGGGCAAGACGGCTTTGGTTACTGGAGGAAGTCGAGGAATTGGCCGGGCTATCGCCTTAGGTTTGGCAGAGGCAGGTGCAGATGTAATACTTGCTAGCCGCAAGCTGCCAGACCTGGAGGCAGTGGCTGAGGAAATATCCCAAATGGGGAGAAAAGCTTTGCCCGTGTCAGCCAATATACGTAATCTTCCGGACATTGATAATTTGGTCAGCAAATCGGCAGATGAATTCGGCCATATTGATATCCTGGTGAACAACGCTGGGACCAATGTGACGTTTGGCTCGGTGTTCGACGTTGACGACAAGGCTTGGGATATAACAATGGGGCTGAACCTGAAAGGCTATTTCTTTTTGAGCCAGGCGGTAGGCAAAATAATGCGGGAAAAGGGTGGTGGTAGTATCATCAACATTGGTTCAATAGATGGCATCAGACCTCGGGTTGGAGCAGGGGTCTACTCAATAAGCAAAGCAGGCATCATGATGCTCACGCAGGTATTGGCCGAGGAATGGGGACAGCACAACATCAGGGTAAACGCAATCGCGCCAGGCGTCATAAAGACCCGTTTTTCTGAGGCACTGTGGGGCAACCCCGTAATTCGCCAAAGCACTGAGGATAGTGCGGCCTTGGGGCGCATAGCTGAACCCGAGGAGATCGTGGATGCTGCCTTGTTCCTGGCGTCGGAGGCTTCGAGCTACATGACAGGACAGACCATCGTGCTCGACGGTGGCCACTTCTCCTCCGTAGGGACTTTGCTATCCACCATTAGCCCGAAAGGATAGGTTGCTTCTCAGTCGGAGACAAGTCTTTGACCGAAGGGACACATGCTAGGCTCTTAGGCCCATCAGATCACTCCAGTCACCTGTCATCATTATCTGCGCCTGACAGTCCACCGCCGAAGCGATTCTCTGTAAAGATGTCCTATTGCCCGATTGGTCTGGACTGCCATTATGGCCATGACAAGCTTCGGCACCCACAACCAGAAGGCATTCAACCCCAAGACCAGAAATATGGCGGGGTCCTCTACCATGCTATGGTTGATGCCGATGGAAATATGAAGGTTCTCCAACTCTTGCTTGGTCAAAGCTACTCTCCTAGCCTCTTCAACGATAACGGCTCCGCCTAACGTCAGGCCAAAGACAACGGCCGTTACCCACAACATCGTTGTTCGGTCAGAAAGTCCAAGAACGCGCATGATGGGCTTGAAAAGCTTGAGCAAGTACTCAATCCATCCCAACGTTTTGAGCAACTCCAGCACAATCATGATAGAGGTGATGATTGCAAAGATTTTGATGAGCAACACCACCGTGTCAGCAGCCCAGACCTTCACAACCTCAAGGAATTCAGTCTGAAACGTAAGCACGACTGGTGCCACACTCTGGCTGGTATCGCCAAGAAACTGAGAGACAACGAGCACAGTCAGAATAGCCGCCACAATACGGACCAGGGTTATCTTGATAACGTTGATGCCTGATTTGTGTTGAATGATTCCTTCCATGATGAGCCCGTGGGCAATCAAGTTGAATATGGCAATCAACGTCATCTGCTCGAGAGTGAAGGGGAGGACTGTTATGATAGCGATAACCGCGTAGAGGTTTGTTAGCATGCCAGTAATGACTGGTAACGCTGCTTGGGCAGGTAGATTGATCAGGCTCATCAAGGGATTCAATAAGAAGTCCAATTGGTCTAGCCAACCAGTCCACTGAAGAAGAGCTACCAGAAAAGAGACAGGGACAATAATCTTGCATACCCAGACAAAGCTACTCCATCCCTTTTTGAGGCCTTCGAAAGAGCCACTTTTCAGTTGGGTTCGATAGTTAGACAACCTGACTCCCGTTCTTTTGTCTGCATGTCGGACCTGATCTTCGTCGGCATTGTAGGCAAATATTCCATCTTCAAGAAAGAGGCTGGGGCCTTGCGTAAAGACACCCGGCCTCTTCGACAATACTGAGGCCTATGATACCGGCTCTAGCTCTTCCCTATCCTAAACATCTTGGTCCCACATGTGGGACATACGCCCTGGGTCGCAGGCTTGCCGTTCTTCATGGTTACAGCTTTGGCATCTTTCATTTCCCTCTTGGCTTTGCACTTCATGCAATAGGCTTGCATCAGGTCAACCTCCCTTTTCGATTCTTCATCATCAACAATAGACCACGCCTCACCATCCTGTCAATAGCCTCTAAAGCCTTGCACCAGCGCCGAGGCAAAGCTATAATCTAGCCCAAGGCTAACAGATGGGCCA
>CAZTRR010000027.1:0-21169 GCA_964616785.1 uncultured Dehalococcoidales bacterium | reverse complement strand
GGCAGAACCATCCTATAGTCCTCGACTCCCGCCGGAAGAAGCTTGAAGGCCATCAATCCGAAGACTGAGGCACATATACCGACCAGCAAACAGAACCCTGCTCCAAAGAAACAGCTTTTTCGGGCCACTTCAGGGCTCTTGGCAGCAAAGACTCTTTCCATGAAGTCGAGCGCAACAACATCGCCTATGCCCAGTGCCAGAATGCCTGCCCAGTTTAGCATTGCACCGTTGTCTAAGCTTGTTAGGCCGCTGAAATCAAAGTAGCCAGCCGGAATTGCGCCGGCGAAGTAGCTCCAGCCACCATAGGCAATCAGCATCCAGATAACACCGGTGACAAAGGCCAGCAAGGCAGGATATATCTGGACAATGTCTGTGGAGGCACAGGCGAAGAGTCCGCCAGCAAGAGTGTATAGAAAGACTAGAGAAGCCATCGCAACAAGTGCCCAGACAAAACTTATGGGGAAAAGGGTGCTCAGTATCCAGGCAGCACCAGCGAGGTTGCCCGCGACGAGTATGATGAAGCTAACAGTCATTAGAATTGACGAGACGACTTCTGTGGGTCTGTTGAACCTTCTGTAGTAGAAATCGGGCAGTGTTATCAGGTTCATCCGGTTCAAGGGCTTCGCATACCATATCCCGACCACCACAAGGCACAAGGACAGCCCCAGTGGAAATTGAAATCCAGCGAAGAATCCGGCTGAAAACACACCTCCTGCATTCCCGAGTGTGGCATTCGCATCTAATGCTTGTGCCAAAAGCATCGTTCCTACCAGGAAGAAGGGGAGTTGCTTGCCGGCTATAACGAAGCGTTTGCCACTCTTCCGAATCAGTCTCAGCATGGCAAAGCCCACTATGAGGAATATAACCAGCGCAACGATAACACCGATTCCCATGGGAATATTGTATATTTCTTCCACAAAAAACCTCCGATGACTGAAATTAGCCGCCTCCAGGTCTAAATCCTGCTCATGTCATTTCGCACCTCCGCATGGATGACCATTCGATGGTAGGCACCCAAAACTCCCGAACGGTCAATTGCCTTTGCCCACTGCCTCGTTAATAACCCGGAACCTGTTTCGGGAAGTAGTCCTCGCACTTCCCCTCTCGATAAACATCCAATGTGGTGCAGTGCAACGCACCTCCGAAGGGAATCACCTTTTCATACGGAATCGGGATTACTTCAACCCCCAATTTAGTCAGTTGCTCAATGAAAGCCGTCTCGTGAGCTTCGACACACATCACATTCGGAGCGACACTAAAGGTATTTACCGAAATCCAGGACTTGGACTCATACAGGTCAGTAAGGTAAACCAGGTTCTTGTGTACATAGGTCGGCCTGGCCGCAGGAATCAGCTCCCAGTCGTTCTTCTTGAATAGCTCCCAGAACTCGGGAGTGCGTGGCTTCCAATCCTCATTGTACAAACAGAGCCCCGGTCGTGGAACTGCTAGGTTCACATCAATATGCCACGGATGGTGGTTGTTCGGTTTCTTGGGGTCATCGGGAGTGTCGAACTGCACCTCGTGAACTCGAATGCCAGGTTCAAGCGCAGCAAATGTACGTTTTAGCCAGTCCATCCCCCCCCTGTTTGTCACACAGGAAGCTTGATGGAAAATGTCTTTACCGCACCGCCAAGCATCGGCACCGTCCCAAAGAGGTTCCTCCTCGCTGAGCTGGAACTCCCAATTATGGAGCCGCTTCGTCTTCTGTTCATGCGTCCAAACGTTATTGAAGTCGTAGTAATAGTTCTTGACATACGACTTGTCTGTCAGCCGTGGCTTGGGTGCGCCAAAATGAACCACCTCGGGGTCATTCTTGAAGTAGTCTACGAAGAGCGGTCGGAGGTTCAAATACTCATACCACCGGGAGCGGCGGCAGGTCGTGGCTTCAATGATGTAGTTGCCGTGAATTATAAAAACGTCCCGAACATTATTGACACCGTGCATGTTCAATTGCGTCCAATCCGGCGTCGAGACCGGTTTATTGAACATACAAGGATGAATCGTCGGCCGCTCTACCTTGACGCCCCGTTTCTCAAGCTGCGCTATGAAATAGTCCATCTGCTCGTTGGCTGCGTCCACCATCTCCTGCGGGAATGGCCCATACGTTGGAAGTGGATAGCCGCCTTTCGGAAGGTCGTACCACCAGGCTGGCTCCGGAGCCGGCACATTTGTGCCCTCTGGTCTTCCGATAATCACGCGCTTCAACGGATCCCATTCGTTCCAAGAATTGACAATCTTCGCCATTTTAATGTTCTCCTTGTTGTCTATAGCTTTTGCCCTTCCGTCCCCTAACCTCTCTTGACAATGACTCACTCCTCCATAATGACACCACCTCCTCTCTCGCATAGTAGATTAGATTTCTTATCTACTTTATAACAACCTCAGCAGAGAGGGTATCGGACGGGCAAACGAGAATCGGTGAAGATAGCCGATAGGGGAGCAGATGACACGCACTTCGACAACATGGTGATTCTTATATCTCTCCGGAAGAGCTTGCTTTCGTTTTCATGGGAAGATTGTGCCTCTTTCCGAATTCCGATAGTATGTCTTCCAGGTTTGGCCTTCCAATTTCCTGGAGTTCATAGTAGACCCTTGTATTCGGCTTCTTGATATCAATGATCCTGCTTAGATCGATGGGTGTTGCAACAACTACCGCATCACAATCGGTCTTGTTGATAGTTGTAGCCAGCTCCTTTAGCTGCTCTTTTCCGTATCCCATTGCAGGCAAGAGTGGTCCGATATGCGGGTAGTGTTTGAACGTTTCGGTAATCGTTCCGACGGTGTAGGGCCTGGGGTCTACCAGTTCTCGTGCGCCGTATCGCTGAGCCGCCACAATGCCCGAGCCGTAGCTCATCTCCCCATGCGTTAATGTCGGGCCGTCTTCTATGACAAGCACTCTCTTACCCTTGATTACATCCGGATCATCAACCAAGATTGGGGAGGCGGCGTCAACTACGGTTGCATCCGGGTTCACCTTGGCGATATTCTCCCGGAGCTTCTGGATATTTTCCGGAGCGGCAGTGTCGATCTTATTGATGACCACCACATCGGCGAGTCGCAAGTTGATTTCTCCGGGGTAATAGGAGAGCTCATGGCCCGGCCGATGAGGGTCGGCAACGGTGACCATCAGGTCGGGCTTGAAGAAGGGGAAGTCGTTGTTCCCCCCGTCCCAGAGGACTATATCGCAGCCTTTCGGGTCTTCTTCCGCCGCCGCTAAAATGGCTGCGTAGTCTACACCCGCGTAGATGACGTTTCCCCGGACGATGTATGGCTCGTACTCTTCCATCTCCTCGATTGTACACTTATGCTTCTCTAAATCACTGAGCTCAGCAAAGCGCTGCACCCTCTGCGTAACGAGGTCACCATAGGGCATGGGGTGGCGTACGGCAACGGCTGTGAGCCCCCGTTCCCTGAGGAGACCAACAATCCTCCTTGAGGTCTGACTCTTGCCGGCGCCCGTTCGCACTGCACACACCGCAATGACAGGCTTCTTGCTCTTTAGCATGGTGTCATTGGGTCCAAGCATCATGTAGTTTGCACCGGCTGCATTTACAATCGCACCGATACCCATCACGTGCTGGTAAGTAGCATCACTGTAGGAAAAGACACAATAATCAACATTCAAGTCTTTGATAAGCCGCGGCAATTCCTCCTCCGCGTAGATTGGAATCCCCTCCGGATAGAGTGCACCCGACAGCTCTGCCGGATATTTTCTTCCAGAGATGCCGGGTACTTGTTGCGAGCCGGTGAACCCAACCACGTTGTACTCATCGTTGTCCTTGAAATACGTGTTAAAGTTGTGGAAATCTCTCCCCGCAGAACCGATAATGAGCACGTTCTTTCTCTTCATGGTTGCTCCTCTCCCTCTACTTTGTTCTTCCCGAAAAAAGAATGAGCTCCATTTGGAGCTCATCTCTACTTTCGAATCGTCTTTGGTGTCCTAGCGGGATAAGCCCTCGCCTTTAGTCAAGACGAATCTCCTTGCCCGGCGGGAAACCTCGCGGCACCTAGCCGATGTGTAGTCCTTTCGACTCAAGGGCTGTCTGGCTCCGGAATGCTTCACGCGAAAATCTTAGCACCCTGTTTATACCTTGTCAATAGGTTTTGGGCTGTCCTTACGAAAAACCTTTACAACTGGACTATTTCTTAACTTGAAGAGCGGACTCCGGTGGTAGATTCCGCAGCAAAATGAGGAATGTGTGGAGCAAATACACTAACGGTTCACTGCTGAGCAATTAAAGGTCTTGCTCAAATGATTAAGCGGAAAATAATGATGTTGAAGTTTTTCAAGAAGCAATAGTGGGTTTCTTGGAACAGTATTGATAATAAATGGAATCGGGCTTAAAAGTCAGCACAGGGTAGTGTCCCAAGTTTGGTGGAAATTCCCTGAGTGCATCCTATCCCCTGGTTCATCTATAGTCAACCTCCCTACGCAGCCGCAGCCTGAAGAGATTCTGTCATTATAGACTGTAAATCCAGAGACTTCACCGCCTCATCGATCCAGGCGATGTCTTCTATTACCACTGAAGTGAACACGCAACGCGGCTTCAAGACGGCTCAGACCTGATTCAGACCAAGCACACCGGTTCATCTCCGCATCTCGGGGTATTGACGGGTACTGCGAGTGAGGACTAGAATACGCTAAGCATATACGAGGCAAGCCTACAAACACCACGAATAGGAAGTGGTAGAGTGGGACTAGGCACTGTTATCAATATAGTCATCGTTGGGCTTTGCATCTGGGGGATTGTTGGCATGTCACGCGCAAGACGGTGGTGGCTAGTAGGGATATTTGTGGTCGTGCTTCTGTATGAGCTTTCCATCTTGATCTTCTAAAATGGGGATTCCCCAAATGTGAAACAAGGGCACTGGAATCGCTGTTTGGTGGCGGTTGCTGGTGTCCTTCTAGGCATAGAACCGACCTGCCAGACTACTGGCTTATCCATGTGGCTCTCGGGTAGAACAGTTTGGAGCAATAAGGGGGGAACAAAATGTATCCAAGCTCGTTGGTAGATGGGTTATGTGCTATAGGGCTGGAGGCCCGAGTGGCAGAAGCGGGGCGACCGGAAAGACATGTAGTAGCTCAGGGTTGGGGGAGAAGGTCGGAACTCTTGATAGAAATACGTGGAGAGCCCATACGCTGGGTTAACGTAGTCAGCCAACTTCGAGGCCAGGCCACCCGAACTACCAACATGTACGTAATCCCGGATTCAAGTATATCGAAGGAAGGGTGGCTAAGGGCTGTCCGAGTAAAGACTATACCAATGTTTGGACGGGTTGTTGGCCTTCGTTGGAAAGGCAGGATGCCGGTCAGTCTTATAAGGCAACTGGACATAGATGTATTGCTCAGTCAAACCCTGATGAGCCTGAAGGAAGACATAGAGATACAGAGCGACCCGGAGTTTGGTTGTTGGTGCTTGCTTTCACTTCAGCATAAGTTCGACCGTGGTACCGCACGGAGTTGGCAGCCTGCTCCATCTGCAGAAAAGTGGGAGTGTTACAAGACCATAGCTCGCCATCTGGTGGGACATAGGGGAACGTGAAGAAGGTGCATGAAACAAGGGCACTGGAATCGCAGTTTGATGGCGGTTGCTGGTGCCCCCTATCGGTAGAAGCAGCCTGAGCGTAATGTAGCCATAGCACTTGATATGGGGAACTCTGGCTTAGAGTCTTCGCTGACCTGCTGTGCCACAGTCGGAAGTATGGACATAATGCCACATGGCTTGCATAATTCCAGTCGGTAACTCACGAAGGGGGCAAATGATGATACGAGGTCTGAAGATAGCATTGATTGCTTATGGGGTCATAGGCATTCTGCTTGGTCTGGTCTTTGTCGTTGTCCCTTACCAGGTAGCAAGCATGTTTGGTTTGGGGGAAATAGCCGCCTATGTACCATACTTCATGGCGATGTGTGGTGTTTCCTTTATGGCCCCTGCAGTCTGGCTCATAGTTGCCCGGGCGAGACCCGCTACGGCACATTACCTGGGTGAAGTTTGCCATATTGTGGGCTATCCTCTGTGGAGTAGCCGGGGCATACTCAATCGTCCGTGGTGGCGTTGACTTCAGCCAGATTGGGCCAGGGATTATCATAGGTGCTGTCTTCGTGGTGGGTTTACTAGCCCTCTATCCCTATCGTGCCTCACGCCCCGGTCAGTGAGCAAGCGGCTGTCGCTGGCATAGCTTCAAGCAGTCCTCGGACTTCACACTGTGAGCATATCTGGCCACCACGCTCATAGACTCCCATCTGCCTTGGCCTGATGATGCGTGATCTGAAAGAAGAAGGCTGGGTAGCTGTATGGGAAATAGCCATTAATATCTCCAGAGCCTCATCGCTCTGGAGATTGACTTTCCCATAGCCCTCAAATTGAGAGAGCGAACCATCCCCCATATGGAAATACCTTGCTGCTCCTGATTCCAATTACCAATCCAGGCTGCCGTCGAGTAGTCTCCTGCGCAGGCTACGTGGCACAAAAGCCTTCCTATGTGCTTCCTCATCATAATACTTGGTGATGACTTCTTGCTTCCTTTTTTGTGCATCTACTGGATACTTGGTCGATGCAATAGAGAATGTCCACCAGTTGCCTGCATAGGTAGCCAATGGGACGCAATAAAGTTCCACAATCTTGAATAGTTTGCTGAGTCTAATCTGCACATCGGCCACGAACTCATGATGAAAGTGAAGCGACTCTGTCTGGATTACGAACATACCCGTCTCGTTCAGTATGGACAACACATCAGCAAAGAACTGATCGGTAAACAGGCGCTTGCCGTAACCCACTGGGTCAGTGGCATCGACTATCACCACATCAAAAGAGCCTCTTGCCTGTCTAACATAGCGCGTGCCATCCATGCATTTTACATGTACACGTGGGTCTGAAAAGCCTCCGGCGAGCCCAGGGAAGAAACACTTAGAAACTTCAATCACTTGTCTGTCTAGCTCGACCAGTTGGACTCTCTCCACTGAGTTGTGCTTAAGCACCTCTCGCAAAGTCCCTCCGTCTCCCCCTCCAACGATAAGAATGGTTCTGGGATTGGGATGAGCATGAAGTATCACATGTGCAAGCATCTCATGGTAGAAAAATTCGTCTCTTTCTGTCAGTTGAACCACACCGTCCAGAACCAGCATTTTCCCGAAATCTGGACTCTCCAATACCAGTATTTCCTGATATCGGCTCTTCCCAGAGTACAGCGTGCCGCTTACCCGATAAACATAGCGGATAGGTGAGAATGGGTCACTCTCAACAAATACCAAGCCATGCACCAGTGTGCTCCTACAAGAGTAGAAACTTTGAAATGGGGACTCCTCGAAGCTGTGAAGCATAGGGAGTAGTGTAAGCTCCAGCAGACAAAATTAGTACGAGTTCGCCAATGTCTATGTCTGGCATCTGAACTTCCATATCTATAACGTCTAGACTATCGAGAGATTAGTTCGCTCCTTCTCCCCGGCTCTCCCGTTCGCGCCTCCGTAGCGAGTCGTACTGCCAGAGCCACAGTATAGCAAAGCACTTCATACTCGGACAATTTCGAGGTAGTTGTTTGGTCATGGGCGGAGAATCTCCCGTCTCCCTCTACGACCACAGTCTGGCCACTTGCGATAAAGGTGATGTCTTCGACCAGAGTGCTTGGGCAGGCACACAGCATTGTAGGTGAGTTAGACAACACTGCAGGTAAGCTAGTACAATATGCTATCACGCGAGGCCAGGACTTGGGGGAGTTTACCTTGGATAAATATCACAGCTTCTCGCCTCTTATTGCTGAGGCTGTGTATGACATTACCGTGGCAACATCGGTTATGGCGCGGAATGTCATTGGTGGTACTGCTCCCAAACAAGTGCTGGCAGCCTTGGCGCGAGCCAGAAAGCTAATTGAGGCGGAGGATGAAAAACAGACAGATTAAGCTTGCGCCGTCAATTCTCTCCGCTGACTTCGCCCGGCTTGGGGAAGAAGTCGCCGAGCTGACCAAAGCTGGCGCCGACTACATTCATGTGGACGTGATGGACGGGCATTTTGTACCGAACATTACCATTGGAGCTCCAGTAGTGGCATCTCTTCGTTCTTGGACTGATTTGCCCCTGGATGTACACCTGATGATCGAGCGACCGGAGAACCATGTTTCACAGTTCGCCGAAGCTGGTGCGGATATTATTACGGTTCAGGTTGAGGTCTGCCCGCACCTGCACCGCCTAGTTGAGAGAATAAAAAGCTTGGGTGTCAAAGCAGGAGTAGCGCTGAATCCAGCTACTCCTGTGAGTTCCTTAGACGAGGTGCTTCATTTACTCGATTTAGTATTGGTCATGACCGTTGATCCTGGTCTTGGTGGGCAGACCTTGATCGGAGGCATGATTGACAAGATAGGTCGGATGCGAAGAATGCTGGATGATAGGCAAGCGAAGGCAGAGTTGGAGGTAGATGGTGGTGTCACTGTAGGTACGGCTCCAAAAGTAGCTCAGGCTGGAGCCGAAGTTCTGGTTGCTGGCAGTGCGATCTTTAATTCCGGACAGGATGTCGGCAGAGCATTGAAGGAGATGCGAAAAGCACTCGGACTAACGGGCTAGCTTGTATTGGGTGCGCAGGCATCGAGTACACAAATGCAGCCGTTTCGACTTACCGTCGATTACAATCGTAGCCGGCTGAATATTGGGCAGCCAACGTCGCTTGGTGTGTTGCTTGGAGTGGCTTACCTGATTGCCGGTGTGGGCGGTCTTTCCGCATAGCTCGCATTTTCTGGCCAATTCGTTGGCTCCTTCTCCACAAGTCAAACTTGACAAGGGTAGTAGAATAATACCACAATTTCGCAACTAAGCAAAGGAGAAGAATGAGAGAAATGGTTTCCTGCGGTGGGCAGGAGTTGAGAGACATGTTCGCTGCTGGTAGCGACTGGCTGGAGAAAAGCGTTCCAGATATCAATGCGATAAATGTCTTTCCTGTGCCTGATGGGGACACGGGTACCAACATGCTTCTCACTATGCGCTCGACAATGGAAGAGGCCGCCCGGGCTCCACTCGAAAGTGCCTCAGCCGTAGCCAAAGCTATGGCCCAAGGCGCCTTGATGGGCGCTCGGGGAAACTCAGGGGTAATCATGTCCCAGTTCTTCCGTGGTCTAGCCAAGGGGTTGGATGAGAAGGAGTCTATCACTGGCATTGACTGGGCGCTGGCCTTGAGTGAGGCATCGCGCACTGCCTACAAAGGGTTGTCGCAGCCGGTGGAGGGAACCATGTTAACAGTGCTCCGGGATGCAGCTATGGCAGCTGAAGTAGCTGCGCGGGGCAGCCCTGAGGATGTAACAAATGTGGCAGAGGCCGCGGTCAAAGCGGCGAAGGACTCGGTAGCTAGAACTCCTCTTCTATTACCTGTGTTGCGTGAGGCTGGGGTAGTGGATGCGGGGGGGCAAGGTGTGTACGTACTGTTGGAAGGAGCCCTTCGTTACTTGAAGGGAGAAATGGAGGAAATGCAACTGCGCAAACCCCAGATGGTTACTGCCGATTTGCCGCTGGACTCTGGAGCAAGACAACTAGTAGCTGAGCCAGAGGAACCCTATGGCTATTGTACCAATCTCTTGCTTGAAGGGCAGAAACTTGATCCAGACAAAATCAGGAAGAAACTAGAAGACAAGGGACAGTCTGTTGTTGTTGTCGGCGATGAGGCCATGGTTAGAGTTCATATCCATACTTATGACCCCGGCAGCATAATCCGATATGCCACTTCGTTGGGCACCTTGCATCAGATACAGGTTCAAAATATGGACGACCAGCACGTCGGGTTTATTGAGATGCAGGAAGGAAAGCTGCCGACCTCAGAGATCGCCACAATAGCTGTGGCCTCCGGGAGTGGGATGAAGGACGTTGTGCAAAGCCTAGGAGCAGCGGCAGTGGTCACAGGTGGGCAGACGATGAATCCCAGCGTTCAGGAAATACTCCAAGCAGTGGAATCGGTGCCGTCACAGAAAGTCATTCTACTGCCCAATAATAAGAACATAATCCTCACTGCTTCTCAAGTCCAGCCGCTGACATCCAAAGAAGTGGCTGTGATACCGACTAGAACCCTGCCTCAGGGGGTAGCGGCTCTTATTGCTTTCAACTATGAGGGGACTCTGGAAGAGAATGCTCAGGCGATGAAGGAAGCTGTGGCCACAGTGAAAACCGTGGAAGTCACCAGGGCGGTGCGTAGTACTCAGATAAAGGGCCTGAAGGTGAGGAAGGGACAGGCTATCGCCGTTGTTGATGACGAGGAGATAGTGGCCGCTGGTGATAGCGCGACGCAGGTTCTCTTCGAAGCTATCGATGAAGCAGGCGTCGAATCGCTGGAGGTGGTGACTGTGTATTACGGTGGGGATGTTGAGGTGGCTGAGGCAGAGCAGATAGTTCAAAAGATCCGGAACAAGTACCCTGAAAAGCAGGTAGAGATGGTGTCCGGCGGTCAACCCCACTATGACTATATAGTCTCGTTGGAATGAGAGTCGTGCGGGCTTCTGGCTATGGTCGTAACTATAGCCAACCGTATTGTTGGTGTTCCCCCCGAGCTAGTTGAGGAGTTGTGGGTTGCTGTTGTGTCTTTGGAAGTCCACTTTGCCACTAAGTACTCGTAGTGACAGAGTATGCATAAGTACCAAGGTATTTTGCCAGAACCTAGTAACCAGCAGTGGTTTCCCGATGGCCGAGTATGTGCTTGGTGTTGCTGCGGCGCCTGGGGAGGCAAGCTCTCTTAAGGAGCGCATGAGTTCTATCTTGGATAAGGAACGGATTCACATAGCCAGGCTTGGGCCGGGACTGGGGGTGCATGGTGGCCCGGGCACTCTGATTGTGGCACTCAGAGAAGAGGAAGGCTAGTGACAGTTCCGTCAGGGATTGACATTGAGCCGCTACGTACCATTCTCCAGATGGAATGCCAAAGACACTATGCCGATTCCGTGGTGATTGGCGGGCTCGACAAATACCTTCGCAGATGGGCGAAAGAAACCACAGACAAGACAGGCTCTCCTGAACTGCTGGCCCATTTCCACGCTCTTCAGCTAGCCGAACCTGGTTATGCCGAGTGGAATACAGAGAAGCGCAAGGCATGGGTGAAAGGTGTCCTTGATTGGCTGGGCCAGATGGAAGAAGCGACTGGGGCGGTACCGTCGACAGCGGGTGGTGCTTCTACCACATCGAGAACGCATCCCCCAAACGGTGACGAGGAACTGGACTCGCCGGTAACCATCGTCAAAGGTATTACCGCCAACTTAGCTAACAAGCTAGCCAGGCTGGGGGTAAACACAGTTCGTGATTTAATCTATCTCTTTCCCAGACGTCACCTCGACTACAGTCAGAGGAAGTCCATTGCTGAGCTTGAAGTCGATGAAGAACAAACCGTTGTGGCTACAGTGTGGGAGGCACGAATAGCCAGGCTGGGCAACCAGCGGGGCACCGAGCTCATTGTCGGTGATGAGACAGGCAATATCAGGGCGGTCTGGTTTAATCAACCCTATTTGGCTAAGAAATTTCGGACAAATGCTCAGCTAGTGCTCAGCGGCAGGGTGACCGCGTTTAAGAGGCAAATGGTCTTTGAATCGCCAGAATGGGAGCTGGTTGAGGACAGGGAACTGGTACATACCGGTCGTCTGGTGCCTGTCTATCCTTTAACTCGGGGCCTGTATCCCCGTCAGGTAAGGAATCTGGTCAAGAGAGTCGTTGACAGCTGGGCGTGGCGGGTGACGGATTTCTTGCCCCAGGAAACACGGACTCGGTGCCAGCTCTTGGGTCTACCCGAGGCGATTGTGCAGGCGCACTATCCGGATAGCCATTTGGTGAAAGCTGAGGCCAGAAAGCGTCTAGCCTTCGACGAGCTTTTCGTTCTTCAGCTTGGTGTCCTCAACAAGAAGCGAGACTGGCAGGAGAGTCAACCGGGTAATGCTTTCAGCATAGATACGGAAGGCACCAACAGATTTGTGAATTCTTTGCCTTTCACTCTGACGGGGGCACAGCGAAGAGTGCTTCGGGAGATCTTTGCCGACTTGAAGGAGCCAAAGGCTATGATGCGTCTTCTTCAAGGAGAGGTAGGTAGTGGCAAGACTGTGGTGGCCACGTCAGCCTTGCTCGTAGCCGCTGACAACGGTTATCAGGGAGCACTGATGGCGCCAACTGAGATACTGGCTGAGCAGCATTTCCGTACCATCTGCCAGCTTCTGTCCAGGAAAAATGATGGGGGAGACGAGCAGGGTAATGTCCGTGGCTGTGACGGAGTCCTCTCTCGCCCTGTTACCATTGCCTTGCTAGTTGGAAGTCTGAGCGAAAAAGAAAAGGAGGCCCTGCATCAGCGCATTCAGGAAGGCGATATAGACATTGTTATCGGCACTCATGCGCTTATTCAGAAGGGAGTCGAGTTCTGGAAACTGGGGCTGGCAGTAATTGATGAACAGCATCGCTTCGGGGTTTTGCAACGCTCAATATTGCGTCAGAAGGGGTTCAACCCTCATCTATTGGTGATGACAGCTACTCCCATTCCGCGGACTCTGGCCCTAACGCTTCACGGTGACTTGGACCTGTCGGTCATAGACGAGCTGCCGCCTGGCAGGCAGATGATAAGAACCAGATGGCTTGAGCCTGAGCTCAGAGGTCGAGCGTATGACTTCCTTCGCCGACAAGTCGCCGCAGGGCAGCAGGCGTTCGTTGTCTGCCCCCTTATTGAGGAATCGGAAAGCATTGAGGCTAAGGCAGCGGTAGCCGAGTACGAGAGATTATCCAAGGAGGTTTTCCCCGATTTGAGGCTTGGTCTGCTTCACGGGAGAATGCCAGCCAGCGACAAAGAGAACATAATGCAAAGCTTCCGGGATGGCACACTGGATGTTCTGGTGTCCACACCAGTGGTGGAGGTGGGCATTGATGTGCCCAATGCCACAGTCATGCTGGTGGAAGCGGCTGACCGTTTCGGGCTATCTCAGCTACATCAGTTTCGGGGTCGAGTTGGTCGGGGCGAAGAGCGGAGTTACTGTCTGCTCTTGGCTGAAAATCCTTCACCGGAGGGAAGAGAGAGGTTGAAGTCTATTGAAGAAACCGATGATGGCTTCGAGTTGGCTGAGAAAGACTTGGAGCTGCGCGGACCAGGTGAATTTTTTGGCACCCGGCAGAGCGGTTTACCAGATCTGCGTATGGCTCGTTTGTCTGATGTTCCGCTTTTGGAGTTGGCTCGAAAGGAGGCTATATCTCTTTCCAGGAGCGACCCTGGTCTGAAGATGCCCCAGCACTATCTCTTGGCCCGAGAAGTAGCCCGAGTGTGGCAAAGCGGTGGTGAATGGAGTTGACGTTATGCTATTGAGGCATGAACTGGCTCGAGCTTTAGAGCAGGCTGCAACACAAGCCCGGCAACAAGGGTTACTTGCTTTTGCAACGCTGCCCGAGGTCACCGTAGAACACCCACAAAATCCTGAGCATGGCGACTATGCTTCGAGTCTTCCCTTGAAGTTGGCCCGGGCAACGGGGATTGCGCCCATGACGATCGCCGGGCAGATTATCGAACGTATGACTTCTTTGACTGAGGTTGCCGATGTAGTTGCCGCGCCTCCAGGTTTTATCAACTTCACTGTCAACCCCGACTGGCTCAAAAAGCAAGTTGAAGTCGTTCTAGATGCTGGCGATTCGTATGGCAATATCGACTTGGGTGATGGTAGGTCTGTTCAGATTGAGTTTGTTAGTGTCAATCCTACTGGACCACTTCACGTAGGGCACGGACGTGGCGCTGTCCTGGGTAGTACTTTGGCTAACGTGCTTGGTGCTGCTGGGTATGCTGTGGAGAAGGAATACTATATCAACGATGCCGGCAGCCAACTAGATGCCTTCAACCGTTCCCTTTATGTCCGCTATCAGCAACGCCTTGGCGTCGATGCTGAAATGCCAAGCGAGGGCTATATGGGCAGCTACATGGTTGATCTGGCTAACGAAATTATTGGCAGGGAGGGCGACCGTTTTCTAGCATTGCCTGAAGATGCTGCTACTCGGGAGCTGGGGGAGATTGGAATCGGCAAAATTATGGACAACATTGGGCAGGACCTCGAGTTGCTGGGAGTGGAGTTTGATGTTTGGTTCAGCGAACGAAGCCTGTACCGAAACGGCCAATACGAAGAAGCTATGAAGTCGTTGAGAGACGGCGCGTATATCACACTGAGGGAGAATGCTACTTGGTTTGTATCGTCGGCGCTTGGTGAGGATAAAGACAGTGTGCTGGTACGCAGTGATGGTTCACCTACTTACTTCGCTTCGGACACCGCCTATCACTTCGACAAGTTCTTGGAACGGCGGTTCGACACGGTGATTGACATTTGGGGAGCCGACCACCAGGGGCATGTTCCCCGAATGAAAGCTGTTGTCAATGCCCTGGGGGTGGATCCACAACGACTGAAAGTCATAATCTGCCAGCTGGTTACACTACGTCGTGGCCGAGATATAGTCAGGGTTTCAAAACGCAGTGGTGACATTATTACGCTGAGGGAGGTGATAGAGGAAGTTGGCTCGGATGCTTGTCGCTTCTTCTTCTTGTCTCGTTCGGCTGATGCCCAGATGGACTTTGATTTGGAGCTGGCCAGAAAAGAGTCGGCGGATAACCCGGTCTATTACGTTCAATACGGACATGCTCGTATTGCCAGCATCCTGCGGCTGGCTGAAGAAAGAGGAATCGACTACAGCCAGGGGGATGTTTCTTTACTCACCAGCGAGCCAGAGTTGGCTTTAATACGGCGCATGATTTTGCTGCCAGAAATGGTAGAGGCTATTGCCAGTAGTCTGGAGCCTCATCATTTGCCCTACTATGCTCAAGAGCTGGCTACTGTATTTCACAGCTTCTATAAGGAATGCCGCGTGATTTCGAAGAACCAGGCACTCACATCGGCTCGGCTTAAGTTGGTTAGGGCGGCTCAAATCGTTCTGGCGAGAACACTTCACTTGATGGGAGTGACAGCTCCTGAGAGTATGTAGACAGAAATCCCCCGGTCCCCTCTCTTGGGCGGTGTTTGTAGCTAGCTGTGCTTTGTGCTAAACTTCGACTTCAGAACAAGTGAAGCAGCGCGTTTTTTCCGGTGCTCGACCTACCGGTAGGCAGCATATCGGCAACTATCTGGGGGCAATTCGAAGCTACGTTGCTCTCCAAGAGCAATATGATTGTATCTACTGCATAGTTGACATCCACGCGCTGACGAGCCTGGAGGAGACGGACAGGCTTCAGGAGAACATTCACGAGATGATGCTTGACTGGCTAGCCGCCGGTCTTGACCCGCAAAGATGTATCCTCTTCGTTCAATCCCATGTTCCCCAGGTCATGGAGCTTCACACTCTGCTTAGCATGGTCACCCCCTTGGGCTGGCTACTGCGGGTACCGACTTTCAAAGAGAAAGCGCGAATGCAGCCACAGAATGTCAACTATGGACTGGTGGGCTACCCCGTGCTTATGACCGCGGATATTGTGCTCTACAAAGGTGAAATCGTGCCGGTAGGCGAAGACCAACTTCCGCACCTTGAATTGGCGCGGGAGATAGCCCGGCGCTTCAATTCTATCTTTGGCCCTACTTTCCCCGAGCCTCAGTCAAAGCTCACTTCCTCCCCGCTGGTCTTAGGATTGAATGGCGCTCAGAAGATGGGCAAGACGTATGATAACTATATTGAACTGGCGGCGACACCTGAGGAGACGTCGAAGCTGGTGATGACTGCGGTTACTGACCCGGCCCGGCGGTATCGCTCCGACCCAGGTCACCCTGAGGTGTGCAATGTCTTCAATCTCCAGCACTTCTTTAATCCAAGCCGCGTGGATGACATTGCCGCAGAGTGTCGGTCGGCAGCCATTGGGTGTGTTGATTGTAAGAAACTACTGGCTCAAGGGATAAACTCAGAGCTGGGGGCTTTTCGGCAGAGGAGGGCTGCTTTTGCGGCAAGGCCGCAATGTGTAGCTGAAGCCCTTTCGGGTGGGGCTCGCCAGGCTCAGGTAATTGCCAAAGAGACCCTGGCAGAAGTCAAACAGAAAATGGGGCTTGTTCAGCGGTCTGTTTGAAACCCTGGTTATGAGAGCGTTTAGCAACCATACCTGTCATTCCGAGCGAAGCGAAGAATCCCTCATTTAGCCTCTCCCTTGACGGGACTTGTCCTTGACGAAGTCCAAGGAGAGGAATAAGGTGAGGGTGACAAAATAAACAACCTCCTATGAATGACTTACCCTTAGCCCGAAGTGGCAGGAGTGCCCTCGAAGTAGCTGTTCAGGCCGCCGAAGAAGCCGGTAAGATTCTCGTGGCCCATTTTCGATCCGAAAAAGAGATAAGGCACAAGGGTAAGGGCAATCTAGTCACCCAAGTTGATATTCTGTCTGAAAAATGCATTGTAGAACTCCTGAAACGGGAATATCCCGACCATAGTATCCTCTCCGAGGAATCGCATTCCTCTACCCCTGTTGCCGGCTATACCTGGATAATTGACCCACTGGACGGCACCAACAATTATGTCTTCGGCATTTCCTTCTTCTGTACCAATATCGCTTTAGCCAAAGATGGAGACATCGTGCTGGGAGTGACCTACGATCCACTAAGAGGGGAGCTTTTTCGAGCCGAGAAGGGGCAGGGGGTCTATCTAAACGACTCAGCAGTTCAAGTTTCACGAGAGGGCTCACTTGGGGCTTGCTTGGTAGGACTTGACCTTGGCTATAGCGATGAGCGAGGCAAGGAACTGCTTGACATAACTAGTAAGTTATGGGGTCACGTACATTGCTTGAGAATTATGGGGTCGGCATCCTTAGGATTAGCTTATGTTGCCTGTGGGCGGGTTAACCTTTACTTCCACCGCTTTGTCTATCCCTGGGATATTGCCAGTGGGCTTCTATTGATTAGAGAAGCTGGCGGCGAGGTTACCGACTGGGAAGGGAAGCCAGCCACTTCTCAGGACGAGCAAATCATCGCGTCAAACCGTGAGCTTCACCAAGAGCTTACGGGATACTTGGGTTAACAACTATATCGGCATCATGGCCGATAGCGGGCTTCCGTGCTATATTCTCCATCTACGGAGGTATAATCGGAAAGGCAGTAGCCGCTGACAACCACAAGAAGGGGATGCTGACTGCCATAGCGGTGTCGGGTGCCTTATTACTACTCGGGCTAACGTTGAGCGCGATATTTCTTTTCCATTGAAATAGCCTACTAGCTGTCCATGAAGCTGCCATGGGGAGGTAGGTGAGGGCGTGGTGTGAACGGCAGCGGAGTTGGGTGAACATTATGGCTTCTTGTGTCATACCGTCACCTACCGCTTATATTATGGCGTTATACTGCGCGTCCCTAAGTGGGTGTGAGATTAATGGGTGTATAGGTGGATTGACATGATGTGAGTGTATCTATACCATCACATTGCGCATTAGAATTAGAAGTTGGGCTGGGTTTGTTTACAACGCCTCGAATATGTCAGCGTGTAGGAGGTACACAGAAGATGGTTGGAGAGTACGAGAGAATAGAAAAAACTGAGACCAAAATCTCTGAATGGTTGAAGGGAAGATTTCTGAAAGAACGCCTGTTGTTTGGCGAGATGGTTGAACTTATGTTAGAGGCCTTCAAGCCTCTTGGTGGGCGCCGTAAGGATACTGCCGAAGGCGAATTGGCTTTGCTGACGTTGGCAACGAGGATGTTCAATGACTTCGAGGGAGCCAAGCAGCTACTTCTATGGGGGCTACCAGACCAAGCACGTACCGTGATACGGGACATCATTGAGTGCACGTTGCTGTTCCGTCTGTTCCTTAAAGAGCCTGAGACAGCTAAGAAATGGTTGATGAAGCTGGCGGCGTATCAGCCTGGAACCGTTAATGCCAAACTGTTGGAACTGGGAGTTGATGCTAAGGAGTATGCCCTATATGGCCCGCTGAGCCATGACAGTCATTCCAACCTTCTTGCGTCCTTGTCACATGTCCAAGAAATGGATGCCGGGGAACAGGGAATGCTTCGCCTATTCCATTTCGGGAGCGCAAGGACTGCAGAAACGGAATACTTTGTTCAGCAATGTTTCCTGATGTTGTTCTTCCTGTTACATATAGCCTTGAAGGAGCCACTGGCTACATTGTACTATCAGTATTCGAAATCGGGTGTTTTTAGCATATGGTATGGAAAAGTAGATAACCTTCGACCGAAGCTAGTTGAGCTTGGTTTTGAAATTACCGAAAAACCTGTCTTTGGGACATCTCAAGTTGACCACATCATTCAGGAACTCGTCAACAAGAAGATGCGTTTTGAAGAGTTCAAGAGAAGAGTCGCTGGAGATGGTAACCTACGGAACGGAAACTGATCCAGTCGAAATATTGGGGTTTGCATTGAGAACACGTCTGGTCAGACCACCAACGACCTTCGGATTATGAACCCGACGAGCTTGTATTACTAATACCCAACTAATGCCGAATTCGACAAAATGACGGACTGTTACATTCAGTTAGCCGAGAAGATACTGCTTAGAGGGGGTCACTCTAGGTTCGTGCCACCTGTAAAAGCTCAAAACCTGTCTTCTCGTCTGAAATACGAACTGCATTTGTATTGAGTATCTCAAGGATAATTGCCTCTCCTACCACCCAGGTGACCACACCAGGTCGCAGGCAACCAGTGGTTGTTTTTCCAGATCTTCCTAGTGCAGCATGTATATGCAGCATTGGTTTGCCATTCTCAGCAGGAGCAATTATCCCCACACCAACTACCTCATGTGCGCCGTCCAAAGGGAGGAGCATTGGTTCAGGTGGCATCTCATTCGATCGCCGTGGGCCAACGACAACCTGACCATCACTAATGCCACCGATCATAATGACTTCTCCTACCGAAATCCCCTTTTCTTCGGCAAAATTCTCAATGCACGCGGGAATAGCATCGCCGTCTTCAAGACGAACTACAAATACACGACCGAGTTGCCCTTCACACGCTTTCATCAAAAACCTCCTGAGTATGAGACTTGACTAAGTAAAGACTTTAGGGATACACGCAATGTTTGTCAAACTGTGGCACTGTTTTCAAACAAATAAATGGAGCTATTCAAAAATGCCCAATGCTTTCAAGTAAGTGTTAGCCAATGCACTTTTTGGCGCTCTGTGTGGTAGGTCGTTATCGCTGAACAAAACTGACATTTGTTATCTCTCATTAAGCCACGCTGGATTTAGGGAAGTGTCTTGACCTCATGCAGCCAGCCCTAGACTGCATATTGCATAAACAAGGTGTTTAATATAATCTCAAGATATGGTTCATGTAACTCGTGCCATCGCGATCGACGACAATGAGATCCAAGAGGAGTTCATCCGGGCTTCGGGGCCAGGTGGGCAGAATGTAAATAAAGTCGCCACGGCCGTCCAGCTTCGCTTTGATGTTGCTAACTCTCACTCTTTGCCCGATGAAGTTCGCAAAAGGTTATTCTCGTTGGCTCGCAAAGCGATTACTGAACAAGGTGTACTCATTATTGATGCCCGGCGATTCCGTTCTCAGAAAGCGAATCGTCGTGATGCGATGGAACGTCTTGTGGGATTGATTCGCAAGGCGGCCCAAAAGCCACAAATCCGCCGAAAAAGAAAGCCTACGCTCGCTTCGAAGATGCAGCGCTTAGAGGACAAGCGGCGCCGCGCCGAGACTAAACGCTTACGCCGTCCAATCCAGGAAGTGGCTGACGGATAACAAGTTGCTTATCTATCTGGTAACAAAAACTCAAAAAGTGCAATCCGAAGTGTGTGATGATAAATGGTATAATTGCTGGGAGGCAGGTCAAGAGCGTCTATTATCTTGGTCCGGATGATTCTCGGTAGTTTCAGATTTTAGTTTATGAGCCTCAAGCATCAAAACCAAAGAGTGAAGGGCGTCAACCTTCAGATATTAAGAGAGGGAGTGAAAGATTTAGATGACCGCTGAAGTTCAATGTTGGTGTCAACATTGTAAGGGAGAGTTGCCCCCAAGCCATATAGGACCATGCCCACATTGTGGCAAGACTGGAAAGGATTGCAAAGTAACTGCCACCGCTACTGTTGGCGTTAAAGCTAGTGTGAGCGGAACTCACAAGCCCAAGTGGAGCAGTAAGTCATTAGCACTATTTGTTGGAGTTCTGGGCATCCTGCTGGCCGTCGCTGTTCCCGGTATTCTCATGCTGCTTCCATTTAGCTCTGGCGTAGATTATGGGATATTGGTTGGTTTCTTAATAGTAATGGGATTCATCTTCTGGTGGCAGAGATATCGTGTTCTCATGCTTATACGACGGGTGGAAGGCAGATTTGGCGGTGAAAAGGAATTTTGAAGGGCTTCACCCACTTAGAATCCTACCCCAACTTGAGCGTAACAGGAGGCGAGATAATGCCCGACAGAATTCAAAGAACACTTAACCCGTTGACTTTGCCACATTAGGGCCGATTGTTTCATCTGGCTAATGCGAGTACCCTCTCCAAGGTTGTAACTACATGTCGCACGCACACGGGCAAGAAAACTACGTTCGATTGTCATCCTTGGTCTACGGCAGATACGGTTGACGTTTAGGTTAATCAAGGTCAAGCGGGTTGCGGCACTGGCGGCATCTCTTGGCCCCTCTGAATGCCGCATAACCGCAATGAGAGCAGACGTAACGCTTTTCTTCCTCCTCCATCCACCTGTCGGTTCCCAGTTCCCTCCATGTCGGTATGGCACGCAAGATCACTTTCTTGCCCACCTCGAAAGGGAAACCTTCTATCCACTGGCAGGGGAAATCAGAGCACTGATGACAGCCTTCAATGCCTTTTCTTGCGGTACAGGACCTGATGGGACACGTAAGGCAGAAACCGAAGGGTCTATTTGAGAGGCATCCCTCGCAGGCGATCTCCTCGACCGGCACATTGTATACACTCGTCAGTCTTTCCTTGAACTTGATGTTGCTGTCTCTGTGCGCTATGTATACTCCACAGACCCCACAGTATAGGCCACATGGTGCAGCAAGTTTCTTGTCGGCTTCCATAGTCTCTCCTTCACAATGATTGAACTCACCCTTGGCTGTGTAGTCAGTGCAGATTATATATGTGACACGGCTGGATAGCAAAACGCTAGTTGAGATGACAATGCCCAGATTGTGCAACCAAGGCTATTTCTAGGCGCAGAGTCTGGCAGTAAGGTCTGCCTCATGTTGCTTGAGCCATTTCTTATGCTCTCGCCATCTGGGACAGTATTGAGTTACCAGTTCCCAGAACCTCTTTGAATGATTCA